>NZ_JBQWEL010000009.1:0-207891 GCF_052658925.1 Microvirga medicaginis
GTATCTCCAGAATTCTTAAACGCCTGAGTCCAGGACCCGTGTGCAACCGTGACAATACTGATGGGCTCGATTCAGGCAATCTTTCCAAATGTCAGACCTGCCCTTCGAAAGGACTTATTGCCCAAGAAATGGGCAAAACAAGATCGTGCTCAGGAGTTTCCGGGAAAGTGTGTCATAATCTCAACACTTCTGAAGCTCTCCCATTGCCGAAGGACATCTCCCAACGGCAGGGCGCTCTTAGCCCCAGTCTCAATCATCAAAGAAGTACGGGCGATTAGTGCGGCAGCGATACCCGATAGGGCATTGAGGAGTATCTCTGGTCGGCACGAAAGCAGGGTCGAGATACTCGTTGAATTCGCAGAAACTACGATCACGAACGAAGCGATCATAAGTGTACCCGCCTGTGCCCAGGACGGCAGCCCCTCTGGAGAAGATGACCCGCTGGGCTTGGCCGCATGTAAGGTTGAGTGTCGAGAGACGTTGCTGGGCCTGGACGCCGGAACCGAGGATCAAGAAGACCAGAGCAAGAGCTATCCTTTGCATGGCGGCATCCATCGTCCCTGTGCCGCCTTAACAAGGCGGCTCTCTTGCGAGACAACGCAGCGCGCTCAGCTTTGTTACAGGCGAATGGGAGACCGATCCTACAACGGGTCTTGTCTAAAGCATGGCCTGAAGGCGCCGCGCCATCTCCACAGTGGCCGCATAATCGACCTTGCCGGAACCCAACACGGGAATCCCCGAAACGAGAATGGCCTTCGGCACCCACAATTCCGGGAATCCCTCTCCTCGGGCATGCGCCAGCAGCACATCACGATCAGCGGCAGGCTTATCGGTGACGAGCACGAGCTGTTCACCCTTGCGTGGATCAGGCAAAGCAACAACCACGTGATTGAAGTCCGGCCAAAGGCCCTGGATCATCGTCTCGATCGCGGCGAAAGACACCATCTCGCCGCCAATCTTCGCAAAGCGCTTCGCACGGCCCCGAATGGTGACGATGCCGTCCTCCACGGTCACGATGTCGCCTGTGTCGTGCCAGCCGTCCGAAGGCGGAATGACCTCCCCCGGCCGCTCGGGATCGAGATAGCCCTTCATCACGTTCGGGCCGCGCACATGCAGGCGGCCGCCCTCATGGATGCCTTCAACCGGATCGAGACGCCATTCGATGGCGGGCAGGAACGGCCCAACCGATCCCGGGCGATTACGATCGGGCAGGCTGACGCAGATGACCGGCGAGCATTCGGTCGCGCCATAGCCTTCGAGAATGACGGCGCCATGCTTAGCCCAGAGTGCTCGCGTCTCGTCCTTGACCCGCTCGGCCCCGGCGATGACGTAGCGCACACTGGCAAGATCGTTCTCGCTCGCGGCACGGGCATAGCCTTGGAGAAACGTGTCCGTCCCCAGCATGAAGGTTGCGCGTGTGCCGGCGATGAGCTTCGGGATCTGCCGGTAATGAAGAGGGCTCGGGTAGAGCACGGACTTCGTGCCGTTGAGAACGGCCGTCAGAAGCCCCGCCGTGAGACCGAAGGAATGGAAGATCGGCAAGGGATCGAAGAACACATCGTCCGGCGTCAGGATATCGCCGGCCAGGGCTTTGACCTGATAGGCGTTGGCGACCAGATTGGCATTCGACAGCACCACTCCCTTGGGCGTGCCTTCCGTGCCTGACGTGAACAGCACCACTGCCGGATCATCGGGGCTGACTTTTGCTTGCGAGTGAACCCGGCGCGCCATCCAGGAATCGAGAACGCCCCGGAGCTTGTCGAGGCTCGTCAGCGTTCCGCGCACATCCTCAAGCCAGAGAATCTGCCGCCCCTCTCCCATGGTCGTTACGATCTCATCGAGCTTTCCCTGCTCCACGAAACGGCGGGAGGTGACGATGGTCCTGATTCCAGCAATCTCGCATGCCGCCTTGAGGTTCTTGATGCCCGCCGTGAAGTTCAGGAAAGCCGGAACGCGTCCAAAGGCATTCAGGCCAAACAGGGTCACCACGATGGCTTGAACATTCGGCAGAAGGACGCCGACGGTTTCGCGTTCCTTGGTGAGACCCGCAAGCTTCCGCCCCAGAACCAGCGCGCCCAAAACGAGCCGCCCGAAGGTGATGGGCTGACGCTCGAGATCCTCCAAGGCAACCTTGTTCTTCCCGAACTGATCGCGAGCATCGAGGAGCGCGCCGAACAGACTTTTGCGCGTTCGCGCGATGTCGAACTCTGTCACGGGCGCTCCTTAAGCGTAACGCTTAGCCGGCCGAACCTTCGCGGATCGGGGCCTGGTAAGCGAGGCCCATATCCCAGGGGAAGTAGATCCAGGTATCCTGGCTCACTTCTGTGACAAAGGTATCAATCAGCGGGCGACCTGCGGGCTTGGCGTAGACGGCGGCGAAATGCGCGTTCGGCAGCATGTCACGCACGATCTTGGCGGTTTTGCCGGTGTCGGTGAGGTCGTCGATGACGAGCACGCCCTTGCCCAGGCCGTCACCAATGGCCTTGATGGAAGGTGCGATGTCTTTCAGCACCTTCAGCTCGCCCTGACTCTTGTAGTCGTGATAGCTCGCGATGCAGACGCTCTCGATGAGGCGCAGATCGAGCTCGCGCGCCACGATGGCCGCGGGCACGAGGCCGCCGCGGGTGATGCAGATGATCGCCTCGAAAGGACCAGCCGCGGCGAGACGCCAGGCGAGCGCGCGGCAATCGCGATGGAATTGATCCCAGGAGACGGGGAAGGCTTTCGGAGAGGTGGGAGACATCGTCTTGCTCGTATGGTGCTGTGATGAGTGAGAACGCGTTAAAGGGGGGCTTGGTCGCTCTTCAGGCGGCCTAGCAAATCATGAATAGCGTTGGCGGCTCTGGTGACATCGGCAGGGTCCTTGCCCCGCACGACGATCTGGTTGCGAAAGCCGCTCGTGGAAAACGACGGATAAGAGCCGATGGAAACGCCCGGATGTGCGGCGGCAATTGCGCTCAACCCCTCGGCATAGATGCCCTCTGCAAGTCCCTCGGCTTCGATGGTCTCGATGATCATGCGGGCGCCGGTCTGGAGCGTCGGCGCGATGTTGTCGAGCATGGCCTGCATGATCGAGGGGACACCGGCCATCACGAAGACATTGCCGATCTTGAAACCTGGCGCCTTGGAAATCGGGTTCTCGATCAGATCGGCCCCATCGGGGATGCGCGCCATGCGCAGGCGTGCCTCGTTCAGCTCGTGCGGCTGGTAGCGCTCCTGCAGCATGGCGACGGCGCGCGGGTCGTGGCCGATGCCGACGCCGAAAGCCTTCGCGACGCAATCAGCGGTGATGTCATCATGGGTCGGGCCGATGCCGCCGGTGGTGAAGAGATAGGTGTAGCGGCTGCGCAGGGCGTTGACGGCGGAGACGATCTCCTCCTCCTCGTCCGGTACCACGCGCACCTCGCGCAGGTCGATGCCGATGCCTGTGAGGTACTCGGCAATGTAGCCGATATTCTTATCCTTGGTGCGGCCCGTGAGGATCTCATCGCCGATGATGAGAAGGGCGGCTGTAACGGAGACGGCCATGCGCATCGATCCCTTTTGAGGGGCTTTAGCTCCAGAAACGGCAATTCTCAAGCAAGGGTTCAGTTGAAGGCAATGCTTCTCCCCTGCTACGGAAAACCTTTCTTCCCAAGTGATGGATTGAATGCGTTTTCAGGAAACCCTGCTCGAGGGCCGGCTGATCGAGCGTTACAAGCGATTTCTGGCCGATGTGGAGCTTGCCTCCGGTGAGATCGTGACGGCCCATTGCGCCAACCCGGGCGCCATGATGGGCCTGAAGGAGCCCGGCAGCCGGGTGTTCCTCTCCCGAGCCTCGAACCCTGCCCGCAAGCTCAAGTACAATTGGGAATTCGTGGAGGTCGCGGCCGGCGGCGGCCCCTTGCAGCTCATCGGCATCAATACCTCCCGCCCCAACCTCCTCGTGGCCGAGGCCCTGCGCGAGGGACGGCTTGCCCCTTTCACCCGTTACGACCGTGTCCGCCCGGAGGTGAAATACGGCAAGAACAGCCGGGTCGATTTTCTGCTGGAAAAGGACGGTGAGCCGCCCTGCTACCTCGAGGTCAAGAACTGCCACCTGATGCGGGAGGCGGGCTTTGCCGAGTTCCCCGATTGCGTGGCGGCCCGCAGCGCCAAGCACCTCTATGAGCTCGCCGACATGGCGGCCTCCGGAGCCCGTGCCGCCCTCGTCTACGTGATCCAGATGGATGCGAACCGCTTCGACGTGGCGCGCGACATCGATCCAGCCTATGACAAGGCCTTCCGCCATGCCCTTAACTCGGGGGTGGAGTCCTACGCTTATATCTGCCGGATCACGCCGGAAGAGGTCGCCATCGACCGGCCGGTGGAGATCATTACACCACGGTAAGGGCTATTCGGCCCGCTCGAAAACGAGGTTCATCCGGGTCTGGAGGGTCTGGCGATAGCCCTTCTCCTCGAGGAGCTTGCGTATATCCACCTGCCAGCGATCGGCGACGTCGGGGATGATGAATAACGACGGGTAGAGGGAGGCAGGCGCATCCCTGAAAAACGGGTCGAGGATCAGGTCCTCAGCCCCCTCCACATCGAGCTTGACCGCATCCAGATGGGAAAATCCCTCCCGGTTCACCAGGTCGAGCAGGGTCACGGCTGGCACGCGAATCGTGTCGGTCTGGCTCGAATTCACGATCTTGAGGCTCGCCTCGCCCTTGTTGAGAGGGTCGAGGAACAAAGTGAGCTCGCCCGTCTTGTCGGCGACGGCACAATCCACCGCTTTGATCGTGCCGAAGGGATTCAGGCGAATGTTGTGGATCAGCCGATCGAAGATCTCCGGCTGGGGCTCGACCGCCAGGATCCGGGAGGACGCGCAGACCCTGCGGGCCACCAGGAGCGAGTACCAGCCGACATTCGAGCCCACATCGATGAAGGTGAAATCTCCCTTATTGCGGTCAGCGATGAGCTTGATCTCGTCAAGATCAAAGTACTGAGGCGTAAAAAGAATGCGCCGTTCGCAGATGTTCTTGTAGGGAACGATCCGCATCCGGACCCCGAAGGTCTCCAGATCAAGGGGCTGACCTTTCAGGGACTTCATGACCACCCGGCGCATGATCATGGCGATGCGGCGACCCACCCAGCTGCCAGGCAGACCGCGCGTGCGATCGATCACCCAACGGGTGATGCCTGTAGGTGCAAAGGTCCCAAAGGGACGCGGGTCATTCACGACGGAAATATCCAAAGCCACGAAACCGGATGAACAGGGTTGCTCATGACACCCCTGAGGCTTATTCGCAACCCATTGAAGCAGGGTCCTTGCTTGCGCCAGGCAAGATGATCCTTACATTCGGGCTTGAACGCAAGGACCGAGAATGACCGAGACCGACGTTGTCGAACGCAAGCGCTCAGCCGATATCCCGCTGCATGCCCCCGAAGATTTCGAGGGGATGCGGTGTGCCGGGCGCATGGTGGCCGAGTGCCTGGATATGCTCACCGAGCATGTAAGGCCCGGCGTTACAACGGAATATCTGGACCGGCTCGCCTTCGAGTTCATCCGCGACAACGGCGCCTATCCGGCCTGCCTGCATTATCGCGGCTACACAAAGACGATCTGCACCTCGATCAACCACGTCGTCTGTCACGGTATCCCCAACGACAAGCCGCTGCGGGACGGCGACATCATGAATGTCGACGTGACCCTGATCCTGGACGGCTGGCACGGCGATTCGAGCCGCATGTACTACGTCGGCGAGGTCCCCCGTCGCGCCCAGCGGCTCTGTGAGATCACTTACGAGTGCCTGTTGCGCGGAATTGCCGCTGTGAAGCCGGGCGCCACTACCAACGACATCGGCGCGGCCATCCAGGCTTACGCCGAGGCCGAGCGCTGTTCCGTGGTACGGGACTTCTGCGGCCACGGCATCGGCCGGACCTTCCACGATTCTCCGACGATTCTCCACTATGTGGAGCCGGCCTATAACGTCGAGCTGAAGCCCGGCATGTTCTTCACCATCGAGCCCATGATCAATCTGGGCCGATCGCAGGTGAAGGTGCTCTCCGACGGCTGGACCGCCGTGACCCGCGACCGGTCGCTTTCGGCTCAGTTCGAGCATATGGTGGGGGTGACGGAGACGGGCGTCGAGGTGTTCACCTACTCGCCCAAAGGTCTGGATAAGCCGCCCTACAATCTGGGCTGACGAGACAAGCAACTTTGTATCTCACGCCGGCTGAGCTAAAGAGTCTTCGTTCATTCTTCGAGAGCGACGATTCCAGGCAGGTATGAGCGGCGACGAGAATCCTCATTATCACGGCCATCGTGATCGCCTGCGCACCCGCTTCCTCGAAGTGGGTGGTGATGCGCTGCCGGATTACGAGCTTCTGGAACTGGTGCTCTTCCGCTCCATCCCGCGCCGGGATGTCAAGCCAATGGCGAAGGAGCTGATCAAGCGCTTCGGCACCTTCGCCGAGGTGCTGGCGGCTCCCCCTGCCCGGCTTATGGAGGTGGACGGCGTCAGCGAGAGAGTGGTCACCGATCTTAAAATCGTGGAGGCATCCGCCCGCCGTCTCGCCAAAGGCGAGGTGGCGAAGCGGCCGGTCCTGTCCTCATGGAGTTCGGTGCTTGATTACTGCCGTACGGCTATGGCCTTCATGGACAGGGAACAGTTCCGCCTGCTCTTCCTCGACAAGCGGAACGCGCTGATCGCCGACGAGGTGCAGCAGTCCGGCACCATCGACCACACGCCGGTCTACCCGCGCGAGGTAGTGAAGAGGGCGCTCGAACTCTCGGCTTCCGCCCTGATCCTCGTGCACAACCATCCATCAGGGGATCCCACGCCCTCCTCCGCCGACATCAAGATGACCCGCGAGATCATTGATGTGGCAAAGCCCTTGGGCATCACCGTCCTCGACCACATCATCGTCGGCCGCGAGGGCCATGCGAGCCTGAAAGGCCTGCGCCTGATCTGAGCTTTGGATCAGAACCAAGCTGCTCCCGTCGCGTTACACCCTGGCTGAAGACGCGATGTGAGGAGAAACAGATGAAGACGTTGCTGATGGCCGGGCTGCTCGGCTCTGCCCTTTTGGCCACGGGCGCCGTGGCTCAGTCCGGGCAAACCCAAGCCAACCAGTCCTCGCAGGCTCCAAGCTCCCCTCAGTTCATGACCCAACTGCCTGCCGGCTCCATGCTGCTGTCCGATCTGATGGATGAGGATGTGGTCGGCCCCGACAACAAGGACATCGGCGATGTCGAGGATGTGGTGCTCGACCGGAACGGCCAAGTGGCGGCTGTCGTGATCGAAGTAGAACAAGGCCTCGGCGACCGGACGGTGGCGCTGCCTTTCAACGCCTTCCAGATGATGCCCGATGCGGATACCACGGGCTCCATCCAAGGCTCGAACCGGGATGCCGCTTCGTCCAATGCAATCAGATCCGGCGATATGCGGCTCATGCTGAGCATGCCCGTGGATCAGCTGAAATCGGCTCCGGAATTCGACGAGGATGCCGATTAGGATCCGATAGATCTGATCACATCTCATTCAAAGCGAGCATGCCCGGCCTAGCGTCGGGCATTCGCATCTTGAGCGTTAGAAGACGGTTTCCAGACCGGCGACGATTGCGTAGACGAAGCCGAGGCTCAAGGTCATTCCGACGGACCCGATAACCAGCCCGCCGATGATCACGAGGCCGTCCCGCTCCACGAGCCCGAGGCCAACAAGGCACACGGCGAGACCGAGCGGAATCTGCCCCACGAAGGGCGGCGCGAAGAGCAGACCAAGCGCCATCACCAAGATGACTGCGCCCATGAGCCGCATGGCGAGAGGCGTATCGAGGAAAGTCATCCGCGGGCGAGAGAAGCGCTCCAGCTTGCGGAAAGCGGGCATCGCCCGCCCAACGGCCCGCTCCACATCGGTGCGGGCGAGCGACCGGTTCATGAGGTGGCCGGGAAGCCAGGGAGCTTCGCGGCCGAAAACGATCTGGATGGCAACCAAGCCGAGAAGCAGACCGCAGACCAGGGGAATCGGCGGCGGCATGGGAAGGCAGTTCGGAAGACCGAGCAGGACGACGAGGAGCGCGAAGGCTCTGTCCTGCAGCACGGTCATGATGTCGCGCACGGTCAGGCGCTCGCCTGGCTGTGAGGCAAGGGCGAGCAGGATTTGCGATGTGCGAGCGTTAGAAAACAAAGAGCCCTGGCCAGTTCGAGGCGACGAGCCTCTCTAAACGAGTTGCGCCTCCGGGCCAAGGCTTGTGAGAGATTTCTCTCCCTCAATGAATGTTGATCTCCCCCGAGACGGCCCGGAACTCGGCAGGTCGGATCAACCGCGCATGGGTGATGGTGACGGAATGAAGGGGCCCCGCCAGTTCCCGCTTCCAGAACTCCAGAAAATCGATGAGCACCGGAAAACGGGGGGCAAGGTCGTAATCCTGCCAGATATAGGTTTGCAGGAGCGTAGGATGATCCGGCATCCGGTAGAGTATCTGGGCGGTCGTCAGCCCGTAGCCTTCCATTTGGCGGATGAAATCCTTGGATGCCATGCGAACTCCCTCTCTAGGCTCGAGAACCCGAGGCAGGCATCCACCCGATCATGAGGGCGATGTCCTGCCCTATGCTCAAGGCTAAATCTTGACCGCACTCCCCGGTTCCCGCAAGACGCAGCAAGACCTGAGCCGCAAGGTTCAAGCAGGTGTGATCTGCTTGTGGAAATAGGTCGTCGGGCATAGTCCGCCCTGCGGCCAAAGGGCGTAGTTCGGGATGACGCCCACGCGTTCCCAGCCAAGACGCGTGTAAAGACGCTCCGCATCGCTTCCGGTCACCGTATCGAGCACGAGCACGCTCTTCCCTGCTTTGCGTGCGGCATCTTCGGCCGCGAGCATGAGAGCGGCGCCGACGCCGCGCTTTCGCGCTGCGCGATGCACCAGCATCTTGGAAATATCCGCGCGGTGCGGCTGGTTCTCAGGCTGTTTGAGAACCACCTGCACGGTGCCGACGATCTCACCGCTCTCCTCCGCGACGAGAAGGATACGCTCGCCCGCAGCCACACCATCGGCCACACCCCTCCAGAACCTATCCGCCTTGTCCTGCGTCATCGGCAGCATGAAGCTGACGGAAGCGCCGCCCTCCACGCAATCGATCAGAACCTTGGACAAGAAGTTGATCCGCTCGGCAGCCTCTTTCGGCGACAGGACACGGATGGCGACGGTCTCATTCATGGAAATCTCCTCAACGATGTGAAGGCTTGGTGCCGGTGGTCAGCGCCACGAGGTAGCGGGCTGGCTGACCGGACAGGTTGCGGAAGATCGTCGGCTGCTCGATGTCCATGCACAGACAGTCGCCGGCGAAGAGCCGGTAAGTTTCATCTCCGAGCCCCAATTCGATCTCACCTTCGATAATCCAGATCTGCTGGCTCACGCCCACGGAGCGGCGGCCCGTGTCATAGGCGACGCGGGCGCCGGCTGGCAGGAAGACCTCGACAAGTTCGATGGGAGACGGAAAGCCCGGAGGCGACAGATTGCGGCGCACATACCCGCTGTCCGGATCACGCCAGACACGCTGTTCGGCTTGGCGCACCAGCGGCAAGGCTCCGGCATTCTCCTCCTCCGCGAACAGGGAAGCGAGCGTGACGCCCAAGCCCGCCGCCAGCTTGTCGAGCACCACAGCGGTGGGACTGCTCTCGCCGCGCTCGATGAGGGAAATCATGGAGCGGCTCACCCCAGTGCGCTCAGCCAATCCGTCGAGGGTCAAGCCGCGCTCCGCACGCAATCCGCGCAGACGCTCGGCGAGATGTGCATTAATATTGGATGTTTCTTCCATGAAGATAGAATGCAATTCCAGCATAATGGAGTCAATGGCCGCGCTCGTTCCTGTTTAACCGAAGCGATGTAAAAACCTGGCTTGGATGGATACGCAGTCTTGCCTTGATAGGCGTTTAGCCGGCGATGAGGAGAAAACCTAAGAATGCGCTTCGCCTTTGCCGGAATCGATTTTCTCGGAGACGTATTCGAGACTCTGATCGCCAAGGGCTGGCAGCCGGTGAAGCTATTCAGCCGTCCTTGCGACGGCATCTATGATTTTAATGACGCCACGATCACCCGCGCCCGAGCGCTGCGGCTGCCGATTCAGATGACGCGCATTACTCCGGCCGATCTCGCCGCGCTGAAAGCGTCAGGCTGTCAGGTGCTGATCGTGGCGGGCTATCCCTGGCTCATCAGAGGCTGGGAGCAGCACGTTCCCTATGCTCTCAACTTCCACCCCTCGCCCCTGCCGAGCGGGCGCGGCCCCTACCCTCTGTTCAAGGCTATTCTCGATGATGTCCCGGAATGGGGCGTCACGGCCCATACCCTGGAGCCCGCCTTCGACACGGGCCCTATCCTGGCCCAGAAGCACTTTTCCCTTAGCCCACAGGAAACCCATGATACGCTGCTCGCCAAATGCCAGATGGCGGCGAAGGACATTGCGGGCCGGCTGGTCGAGGATCTCCCCCGGCTTTGGAAAGAGGCCAAGCCGCAAGGACCGGGCACCTACTGGCCCCGGATCACACAAGCCGAAAGGACAATCGACTGGACAGGCGGCGTCCAGGACGTGCTGCGCACGATCCGCGCCTTCGGCTCCATCGAGGCCTTCGCGCAGGTCGATTCCCGCTACGTTTATGTATGGGAAGCCTCCGGCTGGCGGGAGGAGCACGGCTTCAGGCCGGGATCCCTCGTCCACAAGCATCGCAAGCACATGGTCGTCGCGGCGAGGGACGGATTCGTGCAGATCACGGGCTGGAGCCCCTATGCGCCGGGACCGGCGAGAGGAACGTAACGCTCAGCGCCGATGCTTCAGCAACGTCCTGGCTTGCCGGAGAAGGACGATATGTCTGATGAACTTGAGCATGGGCGAATCTCCAGGAGCATGCGCTTTAGGGAGGCGGAGACCGAAGGTTCCTCGGGTCACGCACCCTCGAGGTCTCAAAGCTCGTGGTAGAGCCGCCCCTGATAGACCAGCGCCGGCTTCCGTTCGCCGAGGCGGATGTTCACGATCTCGCCGATGATCACGTGGTGGGTGGCGACGACGCGGGCATCGGTCAGGCGGCAATCGAAGGAGACGAGGCTCGTGGTGAGTGCAGGCGCGCCGGTAATGAGCTTGCCCCACTCTCCCTTCAAGAAGCGGTCCGGCCCATGCAGCTCGGTGCGGCCTGCAAAGATATTCGCCAGATCCTGATCGTCCGCGGTCAAAGTGTTCACACAGAACACTCCATTGGCCAGGAGCGCCTGCGCCGAACGAGCGGCCGTGTTGACGCAGACCAGGAGCGAGGCCGGGTCGTCCGTGACGGGGGTGACAGCGGTCGCCGTAAAACCGGCGATTCCGGCCGATCCATCCGTGGTGACCACGTGAACGGCTGCGGCAACGCGGCTCATGCCCTCACGAAAGAGGACGGAGTCGCGACCAAGGGCACCGGATGCGGCAGATGAGGGCGGAGCGGGAGTCTTCAACATGTTCTTCCAGGAAGCCTCTCCCACTCTTTGGAGCGGAGCACAAGGCCGTTGGCGTCCATATGGGTCCTGCGTGCGGGCTTTGGAAGCGGCCGTTCGCGGCTTGCTCTCAATCCGGTCAAACCGTGCCGAATATTCCATCAACAAGACCGATAGGAATCATAACAGTACGTTGTCGAACGAAAAACCGTTTGCTAGAGACGCGCTTAGCCGACGTATCGGCTTGGCCTTGCATCCGCATCGTGCTTTGCTGGGCCGTTCCCAAGCAAGACCCGCTTCCAGAGGGCTAAGGGTAGGACATGGAAATCTTTGTGCAGCAGCTCATCAACGGGCTGACGCTGGGGTCGATCTACGGCCTCATCGCCATCGGTTACACGATGGTCTTCGGTATCATCGGCATGGTGAACTTCGCCCACGGCGACGTCTTCATGCTTTCCGCTTTCATTGCGCTCATCTTCTTCCTGATCCTGACCACATGGCTCGGGATCTCCTCCGTGGTACTGGCGCTCTTCTTCGTGCTGATTATCGCCATGGTGCTCACTTCCCTGTGGGGCTGGGCCATCGAGCGCATCGCTTATCGGCCCCTGCGCGGCTCGTTCCGCCTGGCGCCGCTGATCTCGGCGATCGGCGTCTCGATCTTCCTCTCCAACTTCGTCCAGGTCGCCCAGGGCGCGCGCAACAAGCCGACGCCGCCTATGGTGCAGGACGTGGTGGTGCTGTTCCAGGGAGCGAGCGGCTACAATGTAGCGATCTCCTACAAGCAGATCATCATCATGGTCGTGACGGCGGTGCTGCTGACGATTTTCTGGTATCTTGTGCAGAAGACCTCGCTCGGCCGCGCCCAGCGCGCCTGCGAGCAGGACCGTAAGATGGCCTCGCTGCTTGGCATCAATGTGGATCGTACGGTCTCGCTGACCTTCGTGATCGGCGCAGCCCTCGCCTCCGTCGCGGGCACCATGTACCTGCTCTATTACGGCGTGGTGAGCTTCAACGACGGCTTCGTGCCGGGCGTGAAGGCCTTCACGGCTGCAGTTCTGGGCGGCATCGGTTCGCTTCCGGGCGCGGTTCTCGGTGGCCTGATCATCGGCCTCATCGAGACCTTCTGGTCCGCTTATTTCTCCATCGAGTACAAGGACGTTGCCGCGTTCTCGATCCTCGCCATCGTTCTGATCTTCATGCCCTCCGGTATCCTCGGACGGCCTGAGGTCGAGAAGGTTTAAGGAGCTTGCCGAGCATGAACGCTCCTTCCATTACGACAACGGCGCCGACGACATCGGTCGAGCGCCGCTTCGACCTCGCCGCCGCCCTGAAGGATTCCTTCAAGACGGCGCTCATCACTCTGGGCCTCTCGATTCCGATCCTGTCCTTCAAGACGGAGCAGAGCGGCGCGGACCTGTTCCTCACCCAGCGCTGGGGCCTGGTCGCCATCATGTGCGCCCTGGTCTTCGGCCTGCGGCTCGCCCTTCACGCCTTCACGGCGACGAAGGCCTATCGCCAGGCTACGCCCAGCGCGCATCAGGCCACAGAGCCGGTTCATGCCGAGCCGAGCGCGTTTCAGCATGTCTCCAAGTTCGCAATCCCCTTCTTCCTGGGGATTGCGCTCGCCTTCCCGTTCCTGATCGTTCTGATCCAGGGCGGTCTGGGCGAGTCCCGGTACTGGATCGACCTTGGCGTCCTGATCCTCACCTACGTGATGCTCGGATGGGGTCTCAACATCGTGGTGGGCCTCGCGGGCCTGCTCGATCTCGGTTACGTCGCGTTCTATGCGGTCGGCGCCTATTCCTACGCCCTGCTCTCGACCACGTTCGGCCTGTCGTTCTGGATCTGCCTGCCGCTGGCCGGCATCCTGGCGGCCATGTGGGGCATCATCCTGGGCTTCCCGGTGCTGCGTCTGCGCGGCGACTACCTCGCCATCGTGACGCTGGCCTTCGGTGAGATCATCCGCCTCGTCCTCATCAACTGGGTGGACCTGACCAACGGTGGCGCAGGCATCTCGTCGATCCCGCGCGCAACCTTCTTCGGCATTCCGTTCACGAACGACGAAGGCGGTTTCGCGAATCTCTTCGGGCTCGAGTTCCACACCATGCATCGGGGTATCTTCCTTTATTACCTCATCCTCGGTCTGGCGCTGCTCACCAACTTCGTCACCATGCGCCTTCGCAAGCTGCCGGTCGGCCGTGCCTGGGAAGCGCTGCGCGAGGACGAAATCGCCTGCCGTTCGCTCGGCATCAACACCACGAACACCAAGCTCACGGCCTTTGCGCTCGGCGCCATGTTCGGCGGCTTCGCCGGCTCGTTCTTCGCGGTCCGCCAGGGCTTCGTCTCTCCGGAAAGCTTCAACTTCCTGGAATCGGCGATCATCCTGGCCATCGTGGTGCTCGGCGGCATGGGTTCCCAGATCGGAGTGGCGATTGCCGCCATCGTGCTGGTCGGCGGACCCGAGATTCTGCGTAACCTGACCTTCCTCCAGGCCGTGTTCGGCTCGGGCTTCGATCCGAACGAATACCGCCTGCTGCTATTCGGCATGGGCATGGTGGCGATGATGGTCTGGCGCCCGCGTGGACTGATTTCGGAACGTGAACCCTCGGTGATCTTGAAAGAGCGCAAGGCCATTTCCGGCTCGCTCGTGAAGGAAGGACACGGCTAATGCGCTGGCTGCAGGATCCCATCCTCGACGTACAGCATCTCACGATGCGCTTCGGCGGCCTCGTTGCCGTCAACGACCTCTCCTTCAAGGCCGGGCGCGGCGACATCACCGCGCTCATCGGCCCGAACGGCGCGGGCAAGACAACGGTCTTCAACTGCATCACCGGTTTCTACAAGCCGACTGAAGGCATGATCGCGCTGCGCAAGCCGGACGGCTCGCACCTGCTGCTGGAGAGGCTCCCGGGCTTCGACATCAACTGGAAGGCCAAGGTCGCCCGCACCTTCCAGAACATCCGCCTGTTCTCCGGCATGACCGTGCTCGAGAACCTGCTGGTGGCTCAGCACAACCCGCTGATGATCGCCTCGGGCTTCACCTTCCTCGGCGTGCTCGGGTTCGGCGGCTACCGCAAGGCCGAGAAGGAGGCCATCGAGAAGGCAAAGTTCTGGCTCGAGAAGACCCGTCTCATCGACCGCGCCGACGACCCGGCCGGCGACCTGCCTTACGGCGACCAGCGCCGTCTGGAGATCGCCCGCGCCATGTGCACGGACCCGCTCCTGCTCTGCCTCGACGAGCCGGCGGCGGGCCTCAACCCGCGCGAGTCTCTTGAGCTGAACCACCTGCTGCTTTCGATTCGCAAGGATCACG
This sequence comes from Microvirga medicaginis, assembly GCF_052658925.1. Lineage (NCBI taxonomy): Bacteria > Pseudomonadati > Pseudomonadota > Alphaproteobacteria > Hyphomicrobiales > Methylobacteriaceae > Microvirga > Microvirga medicaginis. Next base: position 14,735 of record NZ_JBQWEL010000009.1, read on the forward strand.
GCACCTCCATCCTCCTGATCGAGCACGACATGTCCGTGGTCATGGAGATCTCGGATCACGTGGTGGTGCTCGATTACGGCACGAAGATCTCGGACGGCACGCCCTCTGAGGTGCGCAACGATCCCAAGGTCATCGCCGCCTATCTCGGCGTGGCGGATGAAGAAGAGGTGCAGCAAGTCGTAGCGGAGATCGGCGCATGACCGCTGGAGCAAGCATTCAACAAACCGCAGCCCATGCGGGCCGTCAGCCGCTTCTCAGCGTGCGTGGCGTGAAGACCTATTATGGCAACATCATCGCTCTCAAGGGCGTGGACATGGATGTCCATGAAGGCGAGATCGTCACCCTGATCGGCGCCAACGGCGCCGGCAAGTCGACGCTGATGATGACGATCTTCGGCAACCCGCGCGCTCGTGAAGGCACGATCACCTATGCGGGCAAGGACATCACCCGGATGCCGACCCACGAGATCGCGCATCTGTCCATTGCGCAATCGCCGGAAGGCCGCCGCATCTTCCCGCGCATGACCGTGTTCGAGAACCTGCAGATGGGCGCCGCCATCAACGGCATGGCCCATTTCAACCAGGATCTGGAGCGGGTTTGCACCCTCTTCCCGCGCCTGAAGGAGCGCCTACAGCAGCGTGGCGGCACGCTCTCGGGCGGCGAGCAGCAGATGCTGGCCATCGCCCGCGCGCTCATGAGCCGTCCACGCCTGCTCCTCCTCGATGAGCCGTCGCTGGGCCTTGCCCCCCTGATCGTGAAGCAGATCTTCACCATCATCAAAGAGCTGAACGAGAAGGACGGCATGACGGTCTTCCTCGTGGAGCAGAACGCCTACCATGCCCTCAGGCTCGCCCATCGCGGCTACGTGATGGTGACCGGCAACATCACCATGAGCGGTACCGGCAAGGAACTCTTGGAAAACCCGCAGGTCCGTGCGGCCTATCTCGAAGGAGGACACCACTAATGCAGGGTATCCTTTACGAAGAGCCTTCGATCTGGCTCTTCCTCCTCATCACCGTGATCATGGGCGGCTCGGGAGCCTGGATGACCGGTCGGGCCATCGCCATCACCTGGCGCGCCTACTGGAATCTGATCCTGTACCTCTTCATCCTGGGTGCTGCGGTCCGGTTCATCCACTTCGCGCTGTTCGGGGGCACCCTGCTCTCGATCCACTACTACGCAGTGGACACGATCGTGCTGCTGATCGTCGGCTCCCTCGGGTTCCAGTACACCCGGGCTCGGCAGATGACTACGCAATACCGCTGGCTCTACGAGCGGAGCGGCCCGTTTTCCTGGCGGGAAAAGGCTTCTAGTACAAAGGCCTAGTGCATCGTGCGGAAAAGCGATCCCGGTTTTCCGCACCAAACGATGCGCCGCTTTAAAAAGGTGGAGCATCGGATTGATCCCAAAAGTGGTTTCCACTTTTGGGTCCGATGCTCTGGTCCAAAAAATTCCCAGGTGACATCCGCTTAAAAACCAGCATGATGTTACCTTGGATGACGGGTTCCCCGTCAAACCGGCCCCACGAGGAAGAGGGGCCTATAAAACCACCCAGAGGAGTAACCTCATGAAAAAAATGCTGTTGACCGGCGTGGCGCTTGGTCTTGGCCTCGCCTTCTCCAGCGCAGCCAGCGCGCAGATCAAGATCGGCGTTGCAGGCCCCATCACCGGCCCGAACGCGGCTTTCGGCGCTCAGCTGAAGAACGGCGTCGAGCAGGCTATCGAGGACATCAATGCCGCTGGCGGCATCAATGGTCAGAAGCTCCAGCTCGTGATCGGCGACGACGTGTCCGACCCGAAGCAAGGCGTGTCCGTTGCCAACAAGTTCGCCGCTGAAGGCGTGAAGATGGTCGTCGGCCACTTCAACTCCGGCGTCTCGATCCCGGCCTCGGAAGTCTATCAGGAAGCTGGCATCGTCCAGGTCACCCCCGCCTCCACGAACCCGAAGTTCACTGAGCGCGGCATGTGGAACACCTTCCGTACCTGCGGTCGCGACGACCAGCAGGGCGCCGTTGCCGGCGGCTATCTCGCCGACAAGTTCAAGGGCAAGAAGGTCGCTATCGTTCATGACAAGACCCCCTATGGTAAGGGCCTTGCCGACGAGACCCAGAAGGCCATGAACGCAAAGGGCCTAAAGGAAGTCGTCTATGAAGGCATCAACCCGGGCGAGAAGGACTACTCCGCTCTCGTGTCGAAGCTGAAGCAGTCCGGCGTTGACGTCGTCTACTTCGGCGGTCTCCACACGGAAGCCGGCCTCATCATCCGTCAGATGCGCGACCAGGGCCTGAACGCCCCGATGATGTCGGGTGACGGCATCGTGTCGGCCGAGTTCACCTCGATCGCTGGCCCCGGTGCCGAAGGCACCCTGATGACCTTCTCGCCGGATCCGCGTAAGAACCCGAACGCGAAGGACGTGGTGGCCAAGTTCAAGGCCAAGAACTACGACCCCGAGGCTTACACCCTGTACTCCTACGCTGCGGCCCAGATCCTGGCCGAAGCCGCGAAGCAGGCTAACAGCTTCGACGGCAAGAAGATCGCCGACGTCATGAAGGCCGGTAAGCCGTTCAAGACCGTCATTGGCGACATCTCCTACGACAAGAAGGGCGACATTACCCGTCCGGACTACATCATGTACGTCTGGAAGAAGGGCGCCGACGGCAAGATCGACTACTCCGGCAACGAGCTCGGCATGTAATCGATCGGCCTCGCCGAACGAACAGACCCGCCCTGGCAACAGGGCGGGTTTTTGCTGTATTCGGGCATTAGGCGCGTCGAAGCAGGATGATAGAGGACGTTCATGCACCCCTTTTTCCTCGTCTTCACCGCTGTCCTGGCCGCTGCCTGGGTGTCGTTCGCTCCCTTGGAAGCGGCTGCGGCTGAGGGCGTCTGCCAGCCGATTGCCTATGAGGAAGCGAGTTACACGGTTTGCACGATTGATCTGCGCCGCCATCGGCTCAGGCTCTACTGGCAGGGGGCAGACGGAAAAGCCTATGGTTCGTTTGAACGACTGATTGGCGGCACCCGTGAGGGGCGGCGCATCGTCTTTGCCATGAACGCCGGCATGTACCACCAGGATCTTTCGCCGGTCGGCCTCTATATTGAAGACGGGCGAGAACTCAAGAAGATCAATACCGCCAACGGACCGGGCAATTTCCACCTAAAGCCGAACGGTGTCTTCTATCTCACCGGTGATCGCGCCGGCGTCTTGGAAACCGAACGCTATCTCAAGCGCCAGCCGAAAGCCGAGTTCGCGACCCAGTCCGGGCCCATGCTCGTCATCGATGGCAAGATCCATCCTCGTTTCTCGACTGACGGCACCTCGCTGAAGGTCCGCAACGGCGTAGGCATCAGGAATGCCCAAACAGTGGTGTTCGCGATTTCGGAGGGGCCGGTCTCCTTCGGTGCGTTTGCTCGCTTGTTCCGCGATCGCCTATCCTGCAACAACGCCCTCTTCCTCGATGGGACGATTTCCAGCCTTTATGCGCCGGCCCTGAATCGCTCCGACGGGATCTTCCCGCTCGGTCCGATTGTAGGCGCCACGGAGCGCTAAGTTTCAATAGCGGCTGTCTATCCCAACCGCCCAAGAGCCGGAAACGCCTCCAGCAGCCAAAACGACATGTTGGTGATCCAGCCCGTGAGGAAAGCGATGCCGGTGAGGATCAGAAGAACGCCCATAGTCTTCTCGACCAGGCCGAAACGGGAACGCATGCGCTTCATGAGGGCAACGAAGGGCTTCATGGCGAAGGCTGCAAGCAGGAAGGGAATGCCGAGGCCCGCCGAATAGGCTGCGAGCAGCATGGCGCCGTAGGAGACGCTGTCTTCCGATCCCGCCACTGCCAGAATAGCCGCGAGCACCGGGCCGATGCAGGGCGTCCAGCCGAAGGCGAAGGCGAGGCCCATCACATAGGCACCCCAGAGGCCAATGGGTTTTTCTACCTGGAAACGCGCCTCCCGGTGGAGGAAATGGAGCCTGAAGATGCCTAAGAAATGCACGCCCATGATGATGATGGCGATGCCCGCAATCGTGCTCAAGACATCGAGGTACTGCCGGATCACCTGGCCCAGTGCCGAGGCCGTCGCGCCCAGCAGCACGAACACGGTCGCAAAGCCTGCCACGAAGAGCAACGCTGCCACCATCGCACGGCGGCGCACGGCCCGGTCATCCCCGGCGTGCAACTGGTCGAAGGTCGTGCCTGCGAGAAACGACAGATACGGCGGGACCAGCGGCAGAACGCAGGGGCTCAAGAAGCTGATGAGGCCGCCGAGGGCCGCGGCAGGAAAGGAAACGCTGAGCATGAGGCCTTCTAGCCCTTTCCGACGCCTCGAGAAAGCTGGTGGATGCAAGGCTCTCCTGCTTGTGAAGCCGGCGCTTTTGGAGTTGCTTTAGGAGATGACAGCTTTGCGCAATCTTATCACCGATGTGGCAGGCCTTCGGGTCGGCAACGCCCATGATCCGAAACTCGGCTCCGGGGTAACTGCCATTCTGTTCGACGAGCCTGCGGTCGCTTCCTATGCCGTCAACGGCGGCGCGCCGGGAACCCGCGACACGGATCTGCTGGAGCCGGACAAGGTCGTGCCGGGCATCAATGCCATCGTCCTCTCAGGTGGCTCGGCCTTCGGTCTTGATGCGGCCGGCGGCGTGCAGGCCTTCTTACGGGAAAAGGGCATCGGCTTTGCCGTGGGTTCCGCGCTCGTTCCCCTGGTACCCCAAGCCATCACCTTCGATCTCCTCAACGGCGGCAACAAGGAATGGGGTCGCTATCCGCCCTATCGCGAGCTGGGCTACGAGGCCGCCAAGGCCGCCGGTCTCGAGTTTGAGCTCGGGACGGCGGGCGGCGGCTATGGCGCGACGACCGTCGATCTGAAAGGAGGACTCGGTTCGGCGAGCGCGGTGACGAGCGCAGGCCACACGGTCGGCGCGCTGGTCATCGTCAACGCCCTGGCCTCGACCCTCATCGGGGACGGGCCGCATTTCTGGGCAGGAGCCTATGAGGAAGGCCAGGAGTTCGGAGGCTTAGGGTTACCGAGCCGGATCACGCCCGAGATGCGCAGGCTCAACTGGAAAGGCCGTGCTCAGGAAGCCGCGCCGCCCATCTCCACGACCATCGCGCTGATCGCTACGGACGCCGTGCTGACCAAGGCCCAAGCCAAGCGGCTGGCTGTCATTTCCCATGACGGCCACGCGAAGGGCCTGCGCTTCGCCCATGCCCTTTATGATGGGGATACGATCTTTGCCGCCGCAACGGGCAGGAAGCCCCTGAAGGACGAAGCGGCGGACTTCATCGAAATCGGCGCTCTCGCGAGCGACTGTCTGGCCCGCGCCATCGCACGCGGCGTCTACGAGGCCACCGCCCTGCCCTTCACCGGAGCACAGCCCGCCTGGAAGGACAGGTTTAGCGGGCTGGTTAAAGGCTAAGATGCATTCCGAGCACAAAAGCGCTGAAACTTTCCTCCATGTCATCACTGGCCTTGTGCCGATGATCCCGATGCAAAGAAGCCCGGCGCGTCTCAAAAAACGAGATGGCCGGGACGAGCCCGGCCATGCCGAGAAAATGCAGGATCGGAAGGCTCAGAAGCGCTCGACCCGATAGGGCTTCGGATCGACCATCGGGGTCTCGCCCGTAATCATCTCAGCGAGCAGGCGTCCCGTGACGGGACCGAGGGTCAGGCCGTGATGGGCGTGGCCGAAGCCGAACCATAGGTTCTTGTGGCGGGGAGCCTTGCCGATGATCGGCATCATGTCCGGCGTGCAGGGGCGCATGCCCATCCACGGCTCGGGATCGACGCGCTCGCCGAGCGGGAAGAACTCCCTCGCGATCGGCTCGGCCCGGTCGAGCTGAACCGGCGTCTTGGGCGCATCGCGCACGGCGAACTCCGCGCCCGTGGTGAGGCGTATCCCCTTCAGCATCGGAGCCAGGAAGTAGCCACGGTCGAAATCGAGGGTCGGCCGGTTCAACACCGCATTGCCCTCGGGCTTGTAGTGCATATGGTAGCCGCGCTTGACGGCGAGCGGCAGGTTATAGCCGAGCTGCTTCGTCAGCACGTCGGCCCAGGCGCCGAGCGCCACGACCACAGCGCCAGCCTCCACCGGCCCTTTCTCGGTCTGGACACGCCATCCAGTCGAGGTTTCCTCGAGAGTCCGGGCATCGCCGGCAGCGAGCTCGCCGCCAAGACGCTCGAACAGGCCGACATAGCCCATCGTCAGCAGATGAGGATCGGAAACGGTTGCCGGATCGGTCCAGTGGATACCGCCCTCGGTCTCGATCTTCAGGTGAGGCTCGCGCTCGGCCACGCCCCTGGTGTCGAGGGCATCGAAGTTCACGCCGAAATCGCGCTTCACGTTCTCGGCGTCCCGGAACTGCTCGTCCCTGCTCTTCTCGTTGCGGAACACCTTCAGCCAGCCGGTGGGGCGGATGAGATGCGTGGAACCGGATTCCTCGGCCAGCGCCATGTGCTCGGTGACGCTGCGCTCGATGAGCGGCGCGTACATCCGCGCGATCGCCTTGTGCTGGGCCGGACGGGAATGCAGCCAGTACTGGAGCAGGAAGGGCGCGATCCTGGGGATCGCGCTCCAGTGATAATGGGCATCGATGTTGTTGTTCAGCGCGTAGCGCAGCAGAGCTCCGAAATCGTGCGGGAAGCCGTAAGGGTAGACGCCTTCGCGCTGGATCAGGCCCGCATTGCCGAAGGAAGTCTCCTCACCCGGCTTGCGCCTGTCGATCAGGAGAACGGAACGGCCGCGTTTCTGCAAATGCACGGCAATCGACACACCGACGATGCCGGCGCCAAGAACAACCACATCCTTACGCATGAAGCCCTGCCTGTCTCGTTGACTCTCGTGGGGAGAGCGGAGCTTTTCGCTTTGTTTCGGAAGAGTTTCTACTCCCGTTCCCGAGAGGTCGTCCATGCAATTCGTGCGGCAAAAACGTCTCTCCCCAGGCAAGTGGTATTCAATTGGATCATGACAATCGCGAAAGCCCGTTGCCGTCGGAGAAGACGCGTGCTACCGCCCCTTTTCATGACACGCCCGCTTCTCATCGCCCCCTCCATTCTCGCCTCAGACTTCTCGAAGCTCGGCGAGGAAATCCGCGCTGTCGACGCCGCCGGTGCCGACTGGATTCATATCGACGTCATGGACGGCCATTTCGTGCCGAACATCACGATGGGCCCGGATATCGTGAAGGCTATCCGCCCGCACACGTCGAAGATCTTCGACGTTCACCTCATGATCGCCCCGGTCGATCCGTATCTCGAAGCTTTCGCCAAGGCGGGCGCGGACATCATCAGCATTCATGCGGAGGCCGGTCCCCATCTCCACCGCTCGCTTCAGACCATCCGCAAGCTGGGCAAGAAGGCCGGTATCGTCCTGAATCCGGGCACCCACGAGGCCTCCATCGAGCCCGTGCTCGACGATCTGGATCTGATCCTCCTGATGACCGTCAATCCCGGCTTCGGCGGGCAGGCCTTCATCCCCTCCGTCTGCCCGAAGCTGCGGCGCGTCAGGGAGATGGTCGGCAATCGGGCTATCGACATCGAAATCGATGGCGGCGTCACCCCCGAAACCGCGCCTCTGGTGGCGGAAGCCGGCGCCAATGTCCTGGTGGCGGGCTCCGCCGTCTTCAAGGGCGGTCCTTCCGCCTATGCCGCCAACATGGCAGCCATTCGCGAGGCAGCCGCGAAGGCACGTTGAGATCGAGAGGCTATCGTGCTACCGCGCGGGCATATCATCCGCGTGGAAGTGTAGAGCCATGATCCCTCGTTACAGCCGCCCCGAGATGGTGGCCATCTGGTCGCCCGAAACGAAGTTCCGCATCTGGTTCGAGATCGAGGCTCACGCCACCACGGCGCTCGCCAATCTCGGCGTCGTGCCGAAGGAGGCTGCGGAGACAGTCTGGGAAAAGGGCTCCAAGGCAACCTTCGACGTGGAGCGCATCGATGCCATCGAGCGTGAGGTGAAGCACGACGTCATCGCCTTCCTCACGCACCTCGCCGAGATCGTCGGCCCCGAAGCCCGCTTCGTCCACCAGGGCATGACCTCGTCCGACGTGCTGGACACCACCTTCAACGTGCAGCTCGCCCGCGCCACGGACATCTTGCTGCGCGACATGGACGAGTTGCTCGCCGCCATCAAGCGCCGCGCCTTCGAGCACAAGATGACGCCGACCATCGGCCGCTCGCACGGCATCCACGCGGAGCCCACCACCTTCGGCCTCAAGCTCGCTCAGGCCTATGCGGAATTCGAGCGCTGCAAGCTGCGCCTGATCGAGGCCCAGCGCGAGATTTCCACCTGCGCCATCTCGGGTGCCGTCGGCACTTTCGCCAATATCGACCCGAGCGTGGAAGAATACGTGGCCGAGCAGATGGGTCTCCAGGTCGAGCCCGTTTCGACCCAGGTGATCCCGCGCGACCGTCACGCCATGTATTTTGCGACGCTCGGCGTGATCGCCTCCTCCATCGAGCGGCTGGCGACGGAAGTGCGCCACCTGCAGCGCAGCGAGGTTCTGGAAGCAGAAGAGTATTTCTCGGCGGGCCAGAAGGGCTCCTCTGCCATGCCGCACAAGCGCAACCCGGTGCTGACGGAAAATCTCACGGGTCTCGCCCGCATGGTTCGCGCCTATGCGCTGCCCGCCATGGAGAACGTGGCGCTCTGGCACGAGCGGGATATCTCCCACTCCTCGGTCGAGCGCATGATTGGACCGGACGCTACCGTGACCCTGGACTTCGCGCTGGCGCGCCTCACCGGCGTCATCGACAAGCTCGTGGTCTATCCTGAGAACATGCAGAAGAACCTGGACCGCCTCGGCGGCCTCGTTCACTCGCAACGCGTTCTGCTGGCCCTCACGCAAAAAGGCGCCTCCCGCGAGGACGCCTACCGCCTCGTTCAGCGCAATGCCATGCCGGTCTGGCGCGGCGAAGGCGAGTTCCTGACGCTTCTGAAGAACGATCCCGACGTGACGAAGTACCTGAAGCCTGAGGAGATCGAAGCCTGCTTCGATCTGGGCTATCACTTCAAGCATGTGGATACGATCTTCACGCGGGTCTTCGGTTCCGCTGGGGCATAGCTCCGGATCTGGACATTTTTGCCTAACGCGCGACAATCCCCGTGCAGGAGATCAACGGCACGGGGATGAGACCATGCTGTCAGACAAGATCCTCGCCACCGCCTTCACGCGCTCCGTGAAGCGTGGCACCCTGAAAATGACCACCGCCAAGGGGCAGACCTTCACCTTCGGCGATGGCGGGCTCCCCGAAGTCGCGATCCGATTTACGGATACGGCGGCTCAGACGGCTCTTTGCCTCCACCCCGAACTGAAGCTCGGCGAGCTGTTCATGGATGGAAGGCTCGTCATCGAGGAAGGCGATATCTTAGGCCTTCTCCAGCTCGTGCTTCAGGACACGCACGGCGAGCTCAACGATCTTCCTCTCCACCGCCTGCGAAAGATCCGACACTGGCTGACGCTGCGCGGCGAGAACGACGCGACACGCTCCAAGCGCAACGTCGCTCATCATTACGATCTCGACGGGCGGCTCTACTCTCTCTTCCTTGACAGCGACAAGCAGTATTCCTGCGCCTATTTCGACCATCCGGATGCGAGTCTCGAAGAGGCCCAGGCCGCCAAGAAGCGGCACATCGCGGCGAAGCTCCTGGTGGAGCGCGGCCACAGCGTGCTCGATATCGGCTCCGGCTGGGGCGGCATGGGGCTTTATCTGGCTCAAGTGGCCGGCGCGGGTTCGGTGAAGGGCGTGACTCTGTCAGAGGAGCAGTTGGAGGTTTCGCGCAAGCGGGCCGCGACCGCCGGCCTCGCCGACCGGGTGAAGTTCGAGCTCCAGGATTATCGCGCCACGACCGGCACCTTTGACCGCATCGTGTCGGTCGGCATGTTCGAGCATGTGGGCTTGGCGTCCTACGATGACTATTTCCAGACCTGCCGGAAGCTCCTGAAGGATGATGGAGTGATGCTCCTTCACACCATTGGAAGGTCCGGCACTCCCTACCCCGTCAATCCCTGGATCGCCCGCTACATCTTCCCCGGCGGCCATCTGCCGGTGCTCTCGGAGATGATGCCGGCCATCGAGCGCGCGGGGCTGGTGGTGACGGATATCGAAATTCTGCGCCTGCACTACGCCTACACGCTCCAAGCTTGGCGCGAGCGTTTCCTGGCTCAGCGGGACGAGGTGCTGAAGCTCTACGACGAACGCTTCTGCCGGATGTGGGAATGCTACCTTGCCATGTCGGAATCCGCCTTCCGCTGGCAGGATGCGGTGGTGTTCCAGGTTCAGTTGGCCAGGCGCAATGATGTGGTGCCTCTGACCCGCGACTACATCGCGGAGCGGGAGGCGATCCTCAAACGCGCCGAAACCATGGAGTTCAAGCGCAGCGCTTGAACGGACAAGGGTGCGCCTTTATCTCGGGGACATGAAAACCTCCGATTGCGATATCCTCATCGTTCCAGGCTACACGAATTCAGGCACCGACCATTGGCAGAGCCGGTGGGAGCGCCAACTCTCGACCGCGTGGCGGGTCGAGCAGGAGAACTGGGATGCGCCCAATAAGGACAAATGGGTCGAGCGCATCGTCGAGGACGTGAAGCGCGCAAAAAAGCCGGTCGTTCTCGTCGGCCACAGCCTCGGCGTCCTGGCCATCGTCCACGCCGCTCCGCTTCTTCCGGCCGACAAGGTGCAGGGCGCCTTTCTGGTCAGCATGCCGGATGTGGAAAGGACCGACTTCATTCCTGCCATCGACCGCGCCTTCGCGCCGATCCCGCGTGATCCTCTGCCTTTCCCATCGGTGCTCGTGGCGAGCCGCACGGATCCGCATTGCGATTACGAGAAGGCGGAGGACATCGCCTATGCCTGGGGCTCGGCCATCGTCGACGCAGGCGATGCCGGGCACCTGAACACGGACAGCGGGCACGGTCCCTGGCCCGAAGGCCTCATGCGCTTTGCAGGCTTCCTGAAGCGCCTGGGCTGACGCCTCTCCTTAATCTTGGCCGGGCCTGTGCCGGCCATGACGTGGGAGAGACAATCTTCATACAACATGACGAAAAGTTCATGCGGCAGTCATCCAGCCGAGAACAGGATGAGAGCAATCTCATTCTCATCGGTGTTCAAGGAGGATACCCGTATGAAGACAATTGCCACCCTTGCTACTGCTGCTGCCATGCTCGCCGGCGTCGGCACCTATGCCTTCGCCCAGGCGCAGGCTCCCGCCGAGCCTCCGGCGGCACAGGCTCAGGAGCAGGCTCGGCCCCGCATGTCGCAGGATGACTTCAACCGCCTCGTCGATGCCCGCGTCGCTTCGATCAAGGCTGGCCTGAAGCTCACTGCCGATCAGGAAAGGCTCTGGGGGCCGGTAGAAACCGCCATCCGCAACGCCGCCAACCAGCGCTACACGCGGATGACGCAGTTCCGCGAGAACCGCGAACAGCGCCGCTCGGCAGACTTCATGCAGCGCTTCGAGCAGCGCAGTACCGTACAGACCGAGCGCGCGCAGACCTCGTCGGCCATCGCTACGGCTCTGCGCCCCCTCTGGGATACATTCAGTGAAGACCAGAAACGCATCGCGCCGCGCCTCATGCGTGAGGCCGTGAACGACGGCTTGGGCTGGCATCAGCGCCGCGGTCGCGGCGACCGCCGGGCCGAGATGCGGCACCACGGCCCGGTGGGTCCTGGCGGAATGGGCCCCGGCCCGCGTGGTCTTGCCCCTCAGCAGTAAGCCTCACCAAAAACAAAAAGGCCGCCCGATCGGGCGGCCTTTTCAGTTTCAGATCGCAGCAATTAGCGCGAATAGAACTCGATCACGAGATTCGGTTCCATCTGCACCGGATACGGCACCTCGGAGAGGGTCGGGATGCGGGTGAAACGGGCCGTCATCTTGGAGTGATCGACCTCGATGTAGTCCGGAACGTCACGCTCGGCGAGCTGCGACGCGACAACCACGACTTCGAGCTGCTTGGACTTGTCCTTCACCTCGATCACGTCGCCGGCCTTCACGAGATAGCTCGGGATGTTCACGCGGCGACCGTTGACCTTCACGTGACCGTGGTTCACGAACTGACGAGCGGCGAAGGGTGTCGCAACGAACTTCGCGCGATACACGATCGCGTCGAGACGGCGCTCGAGCAGACCGACCAGGTTCTCACCGGAGTCGCCCTTCTGGCGGATAGCCTCCGCGTAGTAGCGGCGGAACTGCTTCTCGGTGATGTTGGCGTAGTAGCCCTTCAGCTTCTGCTTGGCGCGCAGCTGCGTGCCGAAGTCGGACATTTTGCCCTTGCGGCGCTGGCCGTGCTGGCCGGGGCCGTATTCGCGGCGGTTCACGGGGCTCTTCGGGCGGCCCCAGATGTTCTGACCCATGCGGCGGTCAAGCTTGTGCTTGGCCTGAATGCGCTTCGACATCGCTGTTCCTCTTGTTGTCGAATGAGCGAGGAACGCGCCCTCCTCTTCCCCGAAGGGACGACAGGCCGACCGAAAGCCGGGCCACGGGAGCGTAAAAAGTTACGCGGCCCGTGAGGACCGCGCGAACGGGTGGGATGTAAGAGAAAACGGGGCATAAGTCAATCGAGACCGGCCCTTTTCTGTCTCACCCTCGGAGGAGCGGCATATCCTCGATCGTGACGAGGGGCAGGCCCTTGCTCCGCAAGGCTTCACGGAAGGCTGCCGTGATGCCCGCACCGCCGGTGAAGACCGCTAGCGCCTCGTTCTCATCAGCCTCGTGCCCTGGAACGGGCGGACCGATGAGCTGGGTCACGCGGCGAGCGATAGCCGGAGCGGGATCGATCCAGGTGACGGGCCAAGGCGCGAGTGCCTGAAAGCGGGGCAGCAGGAGCGGATAATGGGTGCAGCCCAGAGCCACCACGTCGGTCCGCCCGTCTTCGCCTTCGACGAAGCACGGCTGGAGTTCGGCGAGCAGATCCTCATCAGGGACCGGAGCGCCCGCCAGTTCCGCCTCGGCGAAGCCCGCCAGGCGCCGCGAGCCCACGAGATTGACCTTGCAGCCGCCCGCATAGGTCTCGACGAGATCACGGGTGTAGTCGCGCGCCACCGTGCCGGGCGTGGCGAGCACGGTCACATAGCCCGTCCGGGTTGCGAGCGCCGCCGGCTTGATGGCGGGAACGGTGCCGACGAAAGGCACGGAGAAACGCTCGCGCAGAGGCGGCAGCACAATTGTTGAGGCCGTGTTGCAGGCAACCACCACGAGCTGAGGATCATAGAGATCGATCAGACGCTCCATGACCGAGAGAACCCGCGCGGTCAGAGCCTCCTCGCTCAATCGCCCATAAGGAAAAGCGGCATCGTCGCCCGCATAGACGAAGCGGGCATCGGGACGAGCTTTCAGTACCTCGGAGAACACGGTGAGGCCGCCGAGGCCGGAATCGAAGATGAGGATCGTGGGAACGGGAGACGGCATGACAGCCGCGTTATAGGACGCCCCGGCCAGAAGATCGATACGCATCGGCAAGCCTTACGAACGAAGCTGCTTCAGAAAACCGTTCAGTCCCTGCTTATTCTCGGTGGGGGACATGTTGAGCTTACGGCGGGGCCCCTGCTCCTGCTGCTTCTCTTGGCTCTCAAGCTTCGGCATCTGAGCCGACAGGCGGCGCACGGGCCAGCCGTCGCTCCAGTTGCCCATATCGACGAATTTCGGATCGCGCACGAGGGTGGTGGCGTCCTTGCCAGCGAAGGCCGCATCGGCCGCCATCTCGAAGGTCTTCCAGAGGGCGAGATAGTCGAGACTGTCGGTGCCGTTGTTCCCGAGCTGTTGGGTCAGAATCGTCTGGGGGCCGGAGAGCGCCATGTCGGCGCTCCACTTCCAGGTGTTCTTCTGCTTCGGATCGCGGGGCGGGTCCGGCTGCAGCTTGATGGCAGCGGTATCGTAGTCGGGCTTCGGAGAGCCGGGGAAGGCCAGCGTCGCCGTCAGCGCCGGATAGCCGTGATCGTCCGAGCTTGCCCGCATGAACAGCTTGCGTGTCGTCGGGATCGCGCTCGTCGCCTCGAAGATCCGGCGGGACGCGCGGTCGCTCGGCAGGTGCTCCCGATCGCCGCTCATGGCGATCAGCAGGGTCTGGTCATCCACGGTCGAGAGGTCGCGGAGCATGATTCCCCGCTCCTTCTCGTTCGACGCGATGCCGCCCGGCACGAGGCCGAAGATCAGCTTTGGAGCCGGGAGCTTGGTCTCCTCGACACCCGCCGCCACGTTGAGCGCAATCGGCACGCCGGCAGAATGGCCGATGAAGGCGACGCGGTCGTGATCGGGGCGTGCTTGGGGATCATCGGCCAGAGCCGCCAATGCATCGTGGATCAAAGCCTCCGCCCGTGCGGTCGCATCGGCAGGGCGGGAGCGGTTCACCTCCTGGAAGCGCGGGAAGATGACGAGATAGCCCTTGCGGGCCAGATGATCGATGAAGCCGCCATAGAGGGCCGGGTTCACAGCGCCCCAGGAATGGAAGAATACCACGACCGGGCGAGAGTCGGGTGTGTCGTTGCCATGGAAGACGTAAGCCCCCGAACTGACGGTTCCGGTCCCGCGCTTGACCACCTCGGTGATCCTGTAATCCGACCCGCCCGGCCCCTGCCCCGGCTGACCCGGCGGCGTTGCTGCCATGGCCACCGGAGCGGCAAGGCACGAACCGAGGAAAACAAGGGCAGTCAATGAGCGGCGCATGGCGATCTCAGATCAGAATGTGCGGAGCAAAAAGAGCTCCCGGCAACACTAGAGCAGAAGATCTTTAAGGCTTTCTCAACCGGCGTCCTTCCGCAAGAGCGCGAATCGCCCCGCGCAGGGTGCGCACGTCCTGCTCCGTCATCTCGAGCCGGTGGAAGATATCCCGCATGTTGCGCGTCATGGTCGGCTTCTTATCCTCGGGGTAGAAGTTCACCGCATCGAGCTCGGCTTCGAGATAATCGAAGAACGAGGTCACCATCTCGCGTGGTGCGGGCGGCGAGAGCCTCTCGCCGGAGAACGGCAGCGCTCCGCCGGTGGCGAGCTTGTACCATTCGTAAGCAACGAGCAGCACGGCCTGGGCCAGGTTCAGGGACGAGAATTGCGGGTCGACCGGAAAGGTGATGATGGCGTCTGCCAGCGACACCTCGTCGTTCTCCAGGCCCGTTCTCTCGCGCCCGAACATGATTCCGATACGCTGGCCCTCCGCGCCGCGCCGATGCGTCTCGACCATCGCCTCATCGGGCCCGAAGACCCGCTTCATCTGCCCCCGCTCCCGCGCCGTGGTGGCGAAGACGAAGCTCAGATCGGCAATGGCCTCGCGCACGGAATCATAGAGCTTCGCGCCCTCCAGCACATGCACCGCGCCGGATGCCGCCGAATGCGCGCCCTTCCGCGGCCAGCCGTCGCGTGGAGCGACGATGCGCAGTTCCGAGAGACTGAAATTGGCCATGGCGCGCGCCACCATGCCGATATTCTCGGCAAGCTGCGGTTCCACGAGGATGATGACGGGGCGGATCATGATGCGTCTTTGAACTAAATCTGGCCCGAGGACAGAAGAGATGCCTCTCCATAGCGCCAAACGAAGCGCCGCGCCTAGGGTCCATGTCCATCGCTGAGGCTTTCGCCTCGGCGACTGAACCGCTCTAATATGAATTCGAACGACATCACTGCGCCTCATCAGATGGCGTGTGTCAGGGAGGACAGCATGGACATAAGGCTTCTCATCGGTGATCAGGACGCATCGGCTCAAAGCGGCGTGACCTTCGAGCGGCGCGATCCGGTGACGGGCGAGGTCGCCACGCGCGCACCCGCTGCCGGTGTCGAGGATGCCAACAGGGCGATCGAAGCGGCGTCGGCTGCCTTTCCGCAATGGTCGGATACAGGCCCCGGCGAACGGCGCGCGCTCTTGTTGAAGGCCGCCGATCTGATGCAGGCGAATGCCGGGCGATTTACTGAGCTGATGGTGAAGGAGACCGGCGCCACCGCGCCTTGGGCCGGGTTCAACGTGATGCTCGCCTCCAACATGCTGCGCGAAGCGGCTGCCATGACGACGCAGATCACGGGCGAAGTGATTCCCTCCGACAAGCCGGGCACGACGGCGCTCGCCATTCGCCAACCGGCCGGCGTCTGCGTCGGCATGGCTCCCTGGAACGCGCCTGTCATCCTCGGCACCCGCGCAGTCGCCATGCCGCTCGCCTGCGGCAACACGGTGGTGCTCAAGGCCTCCGAGCTCTGCCCCGGCACGCATCGCCTCATCGGCGAAGTCCTGTCCGAAGCCGGTTTTCCGGCAGGCGTCATCAATGTCGTCACGCATGCCGCCGCCGATGCGCCGAAAGTCGTCGAAGCCCTGATCGTCCATCCGGCCGTTCGCCGCGTGAATTTCACCGGCTCGACCCGCGTCGGCAAGATCATTGCCGAGATCGCGGCGCGGCATCTGAAGCCGGTTCTGCTGGAACTCGGCGGCAAGGCGCCTCTCATCGTGCTCGACGATGCCGATATCGACGCCGCCGTGAATGCCGCTGCCTTCGGGGCCTTCCTCAACCAAGGCCAGATCTGCATGTCCACGGAGCGCATCATCGTGGATGAGAAGGTGGCCGACGAGTTTGTCGCAAAACTCGCCGCCAAGGCCAAGGCCCTGCCCGCCGGCAATCCACGCGAGCATGTGGTGCTCGGCTCCATCGTCAGCGCCGAGGAAGCGGAACGCGTCGAAGGACTGGTGAAGGACGCGGTCGCGAAAGGCGGCTCGCTTGTGGCAGGTGGCACGCGCAACGGCACGATCATGGAAGCGACACTCGTCGACAACGTGGTGCCGGGCATGCGTATCTATGAAGAGGAATCCTTCGGCCCCGCCAAGAGCATCATCCGCGTCAAGGATGTGGAGGAAGCGATCCGCATCGCCAACGACACGGAATACGGCCTCTCCTCCGCCGTGTTCGGACGTGACATCCAGCGCGCCCTGCAGGTCGCCAAGCGGATTCAATCCGGCATCTGCCACATCAACGGCCCGACCGTCGGGGACGAGGCGCAGATGCCTTTCGGCGGCGTGAAAGGCTCCGGCTATGGCCGCTTCGGCGGCAAGGCGGCGATCGCGGAATTCACGGATCTGCGCTGGATCACCATCGAGGATCCGAACCAGCATTATCCGTTCTGAACAATCATCGGCCTATCCAGAACAAAACCTCCCTGGGATCCCAGGGAGGTTTCTCTTTTTCAGCGCCTTCGAAAGCCGCTGTTACCAGCAGCCCCAGCCACAATGATAGTAGTGAGGGCGTGCAGCCGCTGCGCCGATCACTGCGCCACCGACGACGCCGACGGCCGCGCCGGCAGCGGCCTGATTGGCCGCCGTATTCGACTGGGCCACATTGTTGCGATAGCTGGCATTGACGCAGCGCGTGTAAGTCTTGGTGCCCGGTTTCAGACCCGTCTCCTGGCAGACAGACTCGGCATTTGACATGGATTGTTCCGCCGTTTGGCAGCCGGCGAGCACAAGAGCCGTCGCCCCGAGAAGAATGGCAAGACGCATTTCGTTTCCTCTTTGATATCGAAGTAAAACTTCCGATTGCTCAAGGTGAGCGGCGTTTCACAGCCCCAGACACGTCGAACCAGCCCTGTGAAAAGCCATCGGAATAAGAGGATCCCACTACGGCCACGCTTGGATTTCCGTGCGTAAACACACATGACAGGCTGTTATTCCCACCATCGGAACTAAAACTCAGACAAAAGTTTTCTCTAATCCGTTACGTTATGCACTCGCTTTTACCTTGGGAGCAGAACGGTCCTGGCCAGGTTCCTGAATCAGCACCGGAGAACGGACGACACCGTGAAGACCAAGGCGGCCATGGCCAACACGCTTTTGACCCTCACCCCTGCGTCGAGATAAGGAAAAGTCCGTATCGCGCCAGAAAGCGCTGAATTCCTGGTCTCCCCCCACCTTCCCCACCGGCCTCAACCGCGCTATAGCCCCCGGTAACCGCCTGCCGCCCGGCAGGCCTGTTCCAGCTCTTCAAGAAGCGCAAGGTGAGATCATGGCGAAGATCAAGGTTGCCAATCCGGTCGTCGAACTCGACGGCGACGAGATGACCCGCATCATTTGGCAGTTTATCAAAGACAAGCTGATCCACCCTTATCTCGACATCGACCTGAAGTACTACGACCTGGGCATCGAGCACCGCGACGCCACCAACGACAAGGTCACCGTCGAGGCCGCCGAGGCCATCAAGAAGTACGGCGTCGGCGTGAAGTGCGCCACCATCACGCCGGACGAGGCCCGCGTGAAGGAATTCAACCTCAAGGAAATGTGGAAGTCGCCCAACGGCACAATCCGCAACATCCTGGGCGGCGTGATCTTCCGTGAGCCCATCATCTGCAAGAACGTTCCGCGCCTCGTGCCCGGCTGGACCCAGCCGATCATCGTCGGCCGCCATGCCTTCGGCGACCAGTACCGCGCCACGGACTTCAAGGTACCCGGCAAGGGCCGCCTGACGATCAAGTTCGAGGGCGAGGACGGCACCGTCATCGAGAAGGAAGTCTTCAAGTTCCCGGATGCCGGCGTCGCCATGGCGATGTACAATCTCGACGACTCGATCCGCGAATTCGCCCGCGCCTCGATGAACTACGGCCTGATGCGCAAGTATCCAGTCTATCTCTCCACGAAGAACACGATCCTCAAGGCCTATGACGGCCGCTTCAAGGACATCTTCGAGGAAGTCTACCAGAACGAGTTCAAGGCGAAGTTCGACGCTGCCGGAATCACCTACGAGCACCGCCTCATCGACGACATGGTGGCCTCGGCCCTCAAGTGGTCAGGCGGCTATGTCTGGGCGTGCAAGAACTACGACGGCGACGTGCAGTCCGACACCGTGGCCCAGGGCTTCGGTTCGCTCGGCCTGATGACCTCCGTGCTGATGACGCCGGACGGTCAGACGGTGGAGGCGGAAGCTGCCCACGGCACCGTGACCCGCCACTACCGCGAGCACCAGAAGGGCAAGGAGACCTCGACGAACTCCATCGCCTCGATCTTCGCCTGGACCCGCGGCCTCGCACACCGCGCCAAGCTCGACGACAACGCCGAGCTCGCCCGCTTCGCCGCGACCCTCGAGAAGGTCTGCGTCGACACGGTGGAAGCCGGCTACATGACGAAGGACCTCGCCCTCCTTGTCGGCGCCGAGCAGAAGTGGCTCTCCACCACTGGCTTCCTCGACAAGATCGACGAGAACCTCAAGAAGGCGATGGCGGCTTAAAACGCCATATTCATCTATCGGAAAACTCGAAGAGCCCGGCCCTGCGCCGGGCTTTTTGCTGTGCTCATCATCAGCGCATCGTGCGGACTCGAAGGGCCACGCCAGCGAAAAGTGGATCCGGTTTTCCGCACCAACGATGCGTCAATGCTTCAGTCCCGAAGCTTGACAATGTTCTTATTATGTTCTGACAAAACATGAACATTGTCGGAGATGCTTTTGGATGGCTCGATCTGCCGGTTAACAGGGCGTTCTGCTGAAGGCCCGTTATGCGTTTGCGGTCGCCCAGTTGGAATTGCGACGGCTCCTCTTTTAAGGGCGTACAAGCAGTATGACCCGAACCAGCCATGAGTCCCTGCCGGCAATCCCGACGGTGGGCAGTGGACAAGCGGAGGCGGCAGTGGAGGCGGGCCACGCTCGGAATACGCCCAACTCAGACCGTGCCGACTTTCAGGTGGATGGCGCCGCCAGCTTAGAGCATCGGACTCAAGGTGGAATCCACTTTGGAACCCATCCGATGTTGCGCTCTTCAAGGGAGCGCATCGTTGAGTGCGAAGCGAAGATCGCACGATGCGCCAGCGCTGCGCTCGATACGTTCCCCTTATGCGATAGCGGACCAGTAACTTCTATGTATCCTTGTCCGGATGGAGAAGCGTTCCAAATACTGATGCACCCGTCCAAGCTAAAAGGTTCTCCGGAATGAGCGATTTGCCTCCGAACGAAGGCCCTCTGGACTATGCCGTGAGAGAATACCGGCGCTTATTCGAGGAGGCGCGCCTTGATCAGCGGCCATGGGATGAAGAGGCGACCTTGAGAGCAATAGCCGAGAAAACACATGTGACGGTGGAAGAGCTTCGCGCTGCTCTCTCTCGTTCATCAGGTTGATAAGAACACACCCGCTGAATGCGCCATGCCGGATCAATCGCCAACGCAATAGTGCTGATGAATGTTTCTTCTGCCGATGGCTGTTCAGGTTTTCGGAGAGGCCGCGATACCAGATGATTAAAGGGATGCTATGTCCCTGACCCGTTGGATCAAACATCAGCACCCTAACTCATTCAATGCCCGTGATGAGTGTCAATCTCCGAATGCACCTCTGCGGGGCCAAGGACATGAACATCGCGTCCGATCTGTTCGAAGAGCTGGCTTTGCCAGATGCCAGGAGAGCAAACACAAGAACTATGAGATGAACCCGAACCTACTTGCATCGGCAATGCTCATTTTTCTTGGGAGAGGCGATCCGCGCGGACATGTCGTCAGGTTCTCCCCTGGCGAGAAGCACCGGCATGGTGCCATGGTCTCCACCAGCATGTCCCACATTGTCATGGCCGAGAAGTCGATGGCAAGGTTGTCGGTCAGATGGAGCACGTCCCGAACGAGCAGTACAACAACAGCTAGGCACAAGCAGAACGATAGGCGACGGCTAGGCCCCCTCGGCCGCCTACGGGCGTCCTGGGAACCGCTCCCCGTTTCCGGCATTGGCGCAACGCTCTGATCTTTCCGAGCGGTTGATGTTCCAAGCTGGAGGATTCCCATGCCTCGTTCTGCATCAAGCCTAAGCCTGAGGAAGCACGTCATTGCGGGTGCGCTGGCCATCCTGGCGCTCGCTCCGCTCCCAGCTCCCGCCCAGCAGGTTCCTACCGACTTCACAGCCATCGTGAAGCAGAAGATGCCGGCCGTCGTTGCGATCACGACGAAGCAGCGCATCGAAGAGCAGGAACAGGCTCAATCATTGCCCGATGACCTTCCCTTCCGTGAGTTCTTCCGCCGCTACTACGGCGAGATCCCGGAGCCTCGCCGGCAGCAGCCCCGGGAGGCGCTCGGATCGGGCTTCGTGATCAGTTCGGACGGGCACATCATCACCAACAACCACGTGGTGGAGGATGCGGCCGAAATCCATGTCGTGTTCGGGGACAAGACGAATGTTCCCGCAACCCTCGTGGGCCGGGATCCGGCCACGGATATTGCCGTGCTCAAGGTCGATCCCCGACCCAATATGGCGACCGCCACGTGGGGCGACTCCGATGCCGCCGAGCCGGGCTCCTGGGTGATCGCCATCGGCAGCCCTTTCGGGCTGGGCGGTACCGTGACGGTCGGGGTCGTCTCCGCGCGCTCCCGCGACATCCGCTCGGGTCCCTATGACGACTACATCCAGACCGATGCCTCCATCAACCGCGGCAATTCGGGTGGACCGCTGTTCAATGCCCGAGGAGAGGTGATCGGGGTCAACACAGCGATCTTCTCCCCATCGGGCGTCAATATCGGTATCGGCTTTGCCGTTCCGTCGCGCACGGCGCAAGCCGTGGCCGACCAGCTGATCCGGACAGGCCGGGTCGAGCGGGGCTATGTCGGGCTGCGCCTGCAGGAGCTCACGCCTGCCATCGCTCAGGCCCTAGGTCGGACGAACGACAAAGGCGTGCTCGTCGCCTCTGTCGAACCTGGCGGCCCGGCCGATAAGGCAGGGTTCAGGTCGGGTGACGTGATCACGCAGTTCGATGGGAAGCCGGTGGAGAGTGGACGTGCTCTCTCCCGTGCCGTCGCCGCCATGAAACCCGGTATCCAGGCGCCGGTGACCGTGGTCCGAGACGGCAAGCCTCAGGAACTGACCGTCGTCATCGGCCAGCGCAGCGACGAGCAGAGCGCCCGCGCGGCAGCTCCCGACGACGGAGCGGATGGCGGCAAGCGGCTTGGACTCGCGCTCAGTCCGATCCCCGACGCCGCCCGAGGTCAGTTGGGACTGGAACCCGGCACGTCAGGCGTCCTGATCCAGCGGGTCGATCCGAGCGGCCCGGCGGCAGAGGCGGGCCTCAAACAGGGAGACGTGATCGTGTCGGCCAATAATCAGCCAGTGTCCGCTCCGGCAGATGTGGCGAGGGCTTGGGCGGACGCTCAGGGACAAAAAAAGCCGATCCTCCTGCGCGTGAAGCGCGAGGATCAATATCTGTTCGTTGCGATCGAGGGATAATGACATTGAGCCGCGGCATCGCCGCGGCTCCAGCCCCTTGGACGTCATGCAGAGATCTATTCAGGGAGATCAGTGTGGCCCGCCGCTGCATCATCTTTCCCGTTGCGGCTGATGCTGCCGGTCGCCTCAACCTCAGGGGCTTGGCCCGGCATCACCATGGGGCCGGTCATGCCGAACGTGACGAATCCGTTGCACCCATCCTGAAGCCCATCACTCCGAGTCTCCTGCGGAAGGCAACGGGCTGGTAGATCTTGGGTGAGGTCCGGGATCGATGATCCAGACACGGCAACACCCAGAGCCGCCGCTGCGAATGCACCGGGAAATGCATGCCTGCGCATGTCAACCTCCTCTGCAATTTCAACATCGTGAGATCTTTTTGAAAAACAGCAGGCCTTATCCAGGTTCCTGAAAATATCGCCTGAGCCTGGACCATGCCGGTTCCAGATCTGCAAGCCGGGCAGCACGCCCCGGCCGTGCCATGCTGCTATCGGCGAGGAAGGCGGCGGAACGGCACTTCACCGAGCTCGGCCATCTCGCCATACCGCACCTCATGCAGGATTTTTCCCGGCTCGGTATCAGCCTCCGGATTCTCGACCTTCTCTTGGTTCTCCGCCAGGAAATGAAGGACACCGCGGGCAAGCGCCGGACCAACCAGAGGGTCATTTAGGCCGTGATGAGGGCATCGCGCCCGCTCCATGGCGACCCACTCCGGCATATCGGAAAAGCTCGGGAACGCTGCCCTGGAGAAGGATGAACGCTCATTCCTGAGCCCAAACCCGCTCGGCAACGGGGGCGCGTGAGCGCGCCTACTCGGACGAACCGTGGCGCGGCCATCGAAGACCGGCTCGCCGTCTCTTAGAGAAGGAGCCCCTTGACGAGACCGAGCTTGCGCGACTCGTCGGGCCACTCCTCCAGGATGGTCGGCGCGCTGCGGACTGAGATTCCGACTCCGGCTCTCTCCTGGCCAACTTAATAGCGGTGAAGGAAACACTGAGCGTCTCCATCACCGGAAAAGTTTGGCCCAGCCCTGCGAGGGAGCGAGGTGCCTGGATCTGGCACTCTCGCCCCCTAACCTTACTTTTTCATGCTGGTACGGTTGTTCGTACCGGAATCGCGCTCGCCGTGCCTGTCCTTCCAGGACGACAGCCTGCCGGTGACCCGTTTGAGGGTATCCGTGATGTCATATTTCAGCTTGCTGGCCATTTCAGACATGTTCATGACAAACCTCTCGAGGTTCGGCACACAGTCCGTGCCGGACAGATAACGCCGATCTCTCCTTGCCGTTCAGTCGCTCCTCAAACTTGCCCGTGGCGCTGAAGACCTGCCCCTTCCCTGTCAGGCTGCCCGCTCCTCCAATTCGCGCCTCCATTGTCCGTCTGAAGCCAGGCCGTTCATTCGGGCCCTGTGGGTAAAAGCGCGCTGAGCTGCGGCGACGTTTTCCGGCTTGCCGGACCATGCCTTCTGGGGCGCCGCCTGAAGAGCACGGCCATAGGAGAAGGTGAGCCGCCAGGGAACTCCGCCGATCCTGTTCATGGCATCGAGGTGGGCGGTAGCCTCCTCGTCCGACTGGCCGCCCGAGAGAAAGGCAATCCCGGGCACCGCGGAAGGCACGCAGCGTTTGAGGACCGTCAGTGTTCGCTCGGCGACCTCATCCACCGAGGCCTGTTGCGGCGACTTCTTGCCGGCGATCACCATGTTGGGCTTCAGCACCATGCCTTCGAGCACAGCCCGCTGCTCGTAGAGCTCCTGAAACACGATCTTGAGCACGAACTCCGTCACGGTGGCGCAGCGGTCGATGTCATGCGCGCCGTCCATCAGCACCTCAGGCTCGACGATCGGCACCATGTTCTGCTCCTGGCACAGCGCTGCGTAGCGCGCCAGGGCATGCGCGTTGGCCTGCACGGCCGTCCAGGTCGGGATGCCCTCGCCGATGTCGATCACCGCGCGCCATTTCGCGAAGCGGGCGCCGAGACGGTAATACTCCACGAGGCGCTCCCGCAGGCCATCGAGGCCTTCCGTGATGGTCTCGCCGGGGCAGAACGGCAGCGGCTTGGCGCCGAGGTCGACCTTGATGCCGGGGATCGCGCCTGCCTGCTCAATGAGCTTCACCAGCGGCGTTCCGTCCCTGGCATTCTGCCGGAGGGTCTCGTCATAGAGGATGACACCGGAAATATAGTTCTTCATTGCCTCCGTCGAGCGAAAGAGAAGCTCGCGGTAGTCACGTCGATTGTCCGGCGTGGACTCGACGCCAATGGCATCGAAGCGCTTCTTGATCGTCCCCGAGCTCTCGTCGGCGGCCAGGATGCCCTTGCCGGGCTGCACCATCGCTTCGGCCGTTCCTGCAAGCTGATCGAGATTCATCATCTTCCTCCACTGATGGTCAGCCTCGATTGAGTTCCGATTGCACCAGGGCTCGATCTTGCGACGGGATGCCAGCCACGACCCGCCACGAGGAAACTCACCCTCGGCTCCTCACGTGCCACGTCAGTATGCATTGTAATGGTGCCAAGCCCAACAGGTGCGACATCGATCCATGATCCCTTACCGAGCGAACCTGCCCGATGTGGGGTATGACCAGGTTCTCTGGCACGTCAGGTTATCGAAGGATCATTCGGCGGACTTCTGCTTGGTGCCGGAAGGCGACGTTCGGACCGCGGCGGAAAGGTCCAAGCTCACGGCGGAGGTAGAGTCACTCGGCTGGCATGTCTCAGCTAACCGTCTCGAGGCGGCTAAAGCGAACCGGGAGGAGTTCCTGAACTTTTGTCTGGCCGTCTCCATCCTTTTCAATGATTGTGAGGCGCTGCATCTCTTCCGGGCCTAAGGGCATCACCAAGCGTCCGCCCGGCTTGAGTTGCTCAAGCAGGGCGGCAGGCGTCGTGTCGGCAGCAGCCGTGACCAGGATCTTGTCAAAGGGGGCGTGTTCGCGCCAACCGCGTGACCCGTCCCCTACGCGGATCCCGACCGTAGTGTAGCCGAGCTGGTGCAGGAGATCCCGCGCGACGCCGGCGAACTCTTCGACAATCTCAATGCTCCAGACCTGCCCCGCAAGATCTGCCAGAATCGCTGTCTGGTACCCCAATCCGGTCCCCACTTCGAGCACCTTCTCGCTTGGTTGCGGGGACAGCAGATCGGTCATGAGTGCGACAATGAAAGGCTGTGAGATCGTCTTGTTGAAGCCGATCGGAAGGGGCCTGTCCTGATAGGCATAAGGCGCGAGAGGCTCTGGAACAAAGAGGTGCCGTGGCACTTTCCGCATCGCAGCCATGACCCGCTCATCCAAGACGGCTTTGCCGATCTCATCACCGGCCAGATCAGCGTGGATGGCGATCATCTCGACCATATGCCGACGCAAGATCGCCAAGTGACTCTCGTTCATCGGCTTCATGATGTTTTACGTCTCCCTCAACCTGCTTGCCGCCTGGATCGACGAGCAAGCGATTGGTCGTCTCATGATAACGCCGATCAGGACTGCCGAGTTGGATTGATCGGACGGATTCTCGAAGTCCCGGCTGAGGAATGGAACCTTAACCGTTCTGTGGGGTCATCTTCTTGAAGACCCTGGCGATGGGAGGAGCAGGCCGATGCGAAGAATGTTCTCATCCCTGGTTGTGCTTATGGCAATTCTTGCCGGGGTATCTCGGGCCATGGGAGCCGAGGTTCTCATTTCGGTCAACAAGACCACGCAGCGGATGGCCGTGTTGGTCGATGGCACAGAGCGGTACTCCTGGCCGGTATCGACGGGCATGGCGGACTACGCCACACCGGCTGGTGTATTCACCCCATCTCGATTGGTGAAGGAGCACTACTCCCAGGAGTGGGACGATGCGCCCATGCCGCACTCGATCTTCTTCACCGATGCGGGACATGCCATTCACGGGAGCCGGGCCATTCGCCGGCTCGGGACGCCAGCCTCGCATGGCTGCGTGCGGCTGGCACCGGAGAATGCCAGAACCCTCTTCGCTCTCGTCACGGCAGAAGGGCTCGGCAACACGCGGATCGAAGTGACCGGCACTGACCCAATCGGGATGGGGTCCGGGGGCAATTATGGCCGCCTCACCAGCTTCGATCCGCTCATAAATGGTATCATGGCTGGAGGTCCTACTGATCGCCTGCAGTCTGACATGCGCAGACACCCGTAGGATGAACAACGTCAGCGCAGACAAGGTCCGCTTAGATCCTGATAGTAGTCAATAGACATATTGGAGACGCAGTAACTGCTGAACCAGCGCCAACATTCAGGATATCAGGAGCCTCAAGCGGCGTGTCAGCCGAGCTAAGGAACGGATGCCGGGTCGCACCAATATGCTTTCCATGTGCTATGACTTCCATGTGCCTCCCAACGAGCAATTCCGGGAAGCACAGGGCCTCCAAAAAACCTTTCCTGCTCGTGCCAAGTAGAATGGGAGATGAAACCCCAATGGCGGATAAAGTATTTAAATCAGACAACAGAACAGCGATGACCGGCGGCTGTCAGTGCGGCGCTGTGCGCTATGCGCTCATGTCCGAGCCGACCCACGCGAGCATCTGCCATTGCCGCATGTGCCAGAAGGCATTCGGCAATTATTTCGCGCCGCTCACGGGCGTACCGCGCAAGGATCTGGTCTGGACGAGGGGGCAGCCTGGCATCTTCAGGAGTTCGGAGGCCGTGGAGCGCGGGTTCTGCCGGGATTGCGGCACGCCGCTGACCTATTCCTACCTGGAGAACGACCGCATCAGCGTCTCCATCGGCAGCCTCGATGAGCCGACCCGGGTGACACCGGAGATTCAATACGGCATCGAGAGCAAGATCCCGGTTTTCGAGATTCTGCACACGCTGCCCGGCCAGCGGACGGACGATTATGCCTCACAGGAGGAGCTAGCGAAGATGAAATCGCACCAGCATCCCGATCACGATTGAGAGACAGCGGCTCTCCTCGTCATGCCCCTCCACGTCATGGCCGGCCTTGTGCCGGCCATCCACGCCTTTGAACCGCTGCGGCTCCCAAGACGTAGATCCCCGGGAAGAGCCCGGGGATGACGAGGTGAAAGCCGGAGATGACGCGCCGTTGAAGGGCGGCCTTAAGCCGCCGCCATTGCCGCTTCGATGGCCGAGAGGGCAGCGTCGGCCTGTGTCCCATCCGGGCCACCGGCTTGGGCCATATCGCGGCGCCCGCCGCCGCCCTTGCCCCCGAGTTTCTCGGAACCGATGCGCACGAGGGAGACGGCATCGTACTTCGCCGTCAGGTCATCCGTGACAGCGACCACGATGCCGGCCTTGCCGTCTTCGGCGACGCCCACGATGGCGACGACGCCGGAGCCGAGGCGCTTCTTGCCCTCGTCGGCGAGGCTCTTGAGATCCTTCATCTCGACGCCGGTGACTGCGCGGGCCATGAGCTTGGTGCCAGCCACGTCCTTGATCGGATCGCCGCCACCCGCACCGCCGCCCATGGCGAGCTTGCGGCGGGCCTCGGCCAGATCGCGCTCGAGCTTGCGGCGCTCCTCAAGCAGGGCAGACAGGCGCGGAGACACATCATCGACTGGCGCCTTCAGGAGGCTGGCAACTTCACGCAGCTTACGACTTTCACCGGTCAGGTGGCGGCGCGCAGCATCGGCCGTCATGGCCTCGACGCGACGCACGCCTGCGGCGACCGCGCTCTCGGACACGATGGTGATCACGCCGATATCGCCCGTACGGTTCACATGAGTGCCGCCACAGAGCTCGACGGAAAAGACCTTGTTGCCGTCTGCCTTGCCCATGGAGACGACGCGAACCTCGTCGCCGTACTTCTCGCCGAAGAGTGCGCGAGCACCGGACTCGATGGCTTCGTCCACTGCCATGAGCTTGGTGACGACCGGATCGTTCTGGAGCAGCACCTTGTTGGCGATCTCCTCGACCTTTGCGAGCTCCGCGTCCTCGATGGGCTTCGGATGACTGAAGTCGAAACGCAGGCGGTCGGGGGCCACCAGAGAGCCCTTCTGGGCCACGTGATCGCCGAGCACCTGCCGCAGCGCCTCGTGCAGGAGGTGTGTGGCGGAATGGTTCGCGCGAATGGCCGAGCGGCGCTCATGATCCACGATCAGCTCGAGCGACTGGTTCGGCTTCAGCGTGCCGTGCTCCACGGTGACATGGTGAACGAAGAGGTCTCCGAGCTTCTTTTCGGTGCTGGTCACGAAGACCCGGGCGCCGTCGCCCTGCATGACGCCGGTATCGCCGACCTGGCCACCGGACTCGCCGTAGAACGGGGTCTGGTTGAGAACCACGAGGCCGGACTCGCCGGGCTTCAGCTCCTGCACTTCCTGGCCGTCCTTGAGGAGTGCCAGAACCATGCCCTCGGCGGTCTCCGTGTCGTAGCCGAGAAATTCCGTGGCGCCGGTGCGTTCCTTCACCGAGAACCAGACGGTCTCAGTCGCCGCTTCGCCCGAGCCGGACCACGCGGCGCGGGCCTTCTCGCGCTGGCGCTCCATGGCAGCATTGAAAGCGTCCGTATCGACGCCGATTCCACGCGGCTTCAGGGCGTCCTGCGTGAGATCCAGCGGGAAGCCATAGGTGTCGTACAGCGTGAAGGCCGTATCGCCCGAGAGGTTCTGCCCCTTGCTGAGATTGCGGGTCTCCTCGTCGAGGATGGTGAGGCCGCGCTCCAGGGTCTTGCGGAAGCGGGTCTCCTCCAGCTTTAGCGTCTCGGTAATCAGCGCCTCGGCGCGGATCAGCTCCGGATAGGCCTGCCCCATCTCGCGCACGAGAGCCGGCACGAGGCGGTACATGAGCGGCTCCTTCGCGCCGAGCAGCTGCGCATGGCGCATGGCGCGGCGCATGATACGGCGAAGCACATAGCCGCGGCCTTCGTTCGAGGGCAGAACGCCGTCGGCCACGAGGAAGCAGGAGGTGCGCAGGTGGTCCGCAATCACGCGGTGCGAGGCTTTGCGGTCCCCTTCCGGCGCGACACCGGTGGCATGAGCCACGGCCTCGATGAGAGTGCGGAAGAGATCCGTGTCGTAGTTCGAATGCACGCCTTGCATGATCGCGGCAATGCGCTCCAGGCCCATGCCGGTATCGATGGAAGGCCTGGGCAGGCCGATGCGGTTGCCGGGCTCGATCTGCTCGTATTGCATGAACACGAGGTTCCAGAACTCGAGGAAGCGGTCGCCGTCCTCCTCAGGGCTGCCGGGAGGGCCGCCCCAGAGCTTGTCGCCCTGGTCGATGAAGATTTCCGAGCACGGGCCGCAGGGGCCGGTATCGCCCATCTGCCAGAAATTGTCCGAGGTCGGGATCCGGATGATCTTGGAATC
Organism: Microvirga medicaginis; assembly: GCF_052658925.1. Classification (NCBI taxonomy): domain Bacteria; kingdom Pseudomonadati; phylum Pseudomonadota; class Alphaproteobacteria; order Hyphomicrobiales; family Methylobacteriaceae; genus Microvirga; species Microvirga medicaginis. The sequence continues at coordinate 44,145 of NZ_JBQWEL010000009.1, forward strand.
GGAGAAGCCCGCGATCTTCTTCCAGAGGTTCGCCGCCTCGTCGTCATCATGGTAGACGGTGACGAGGAGCTTGTCCTTCGGCAAGTCGAATTCCTTGGTGATCAGTCCCCAGGCGAGCTCGATGGCGCGTTCCTTGAAGTAATCGCCGAATGAGAAATTGCCGAGCATCTCGAAGAAGGTGTGGTGGCGCGCCGTATAGCCCACGTTGTCGAGATCGTTGTGCTTGCCGCCCGCGCGCACGCATTTCTGCGCCGTCGCCGCCGTGGTGTAAGGACGTTTCTCGGCACCCGTGAAGACGTTCTTGAACTGCACCATGCCGGCATTCGTGAACATCAGCGTCGGGTCGTTGCGCGGCACGAGGGGGCTCGATGCCACGACCTCATGACCGTTCTTGGCGAAGTAATCGAGGAAGGCCGACCGGATTTCGTTGACGCCGCTCATGGGTTCTCAAACTTAAGGTAAGGGGCTCGAAGCCCAAAAGGTATGACGGAGGGCGGTTTTAGCCGCACTAGGCCCCTCTGTCGAGGCGGCGCGTCGTCTAATTCAGGCCAGTATTCCCCCCTCTCCCGCGCGGGAGAGGGATCAGGGGTGAGTGACCGCCCACTCAAGGCTCGAGATCCCGATCTCCATCGGCCTGACGGGAGCGTCCATCTCTCTGTCATTCTCGGGACCGGCCTTCCCCAGCCCACCCTCTCCCAAATGGGAGAAGGAGAAAAAGAAAAAGACCGCCGCGATCTCTCGCGACGGCCCTTCCTTTGCCCTTGAAGGAGAGCAAAACCTTTATCGAGCATGATCGCAGCCGGACAACCGGCTGAGATTTGCCGCCTTAATCAGCGGACCCTTCGTCCAGATCGTCGGCGGTCGGGCTCGCCTGCTCCAGGATGCGGTCGGCCAGCAAGCCGGCATTCTGGCGGATGAGCGCCTCGATCTTGCCGGCGATCTCGGGGTTGTCGCGCAGGAACTGCTTGGAGTTCTCGCGGCCCTGACCGAGGCGCTGGCTGTCGTAGGAGAACCAGGCGCCGGACTTCTCGACGATGCCGGCCTTGACGCCGAGATCGATGAGTTCGCCCACCTTGGACACGCCCTCACCGAACATGATGTCGAACTCAACCTGCTTGAAGGGCGGAGCGACCTTGTTCTTGACGACCTTGACGCGCACCGAGTTACCGATCGGATCATCACGGTCCTTCAGCGTCGAGACGCGGCGGATGTCGAGGCGCACCGAAGCATAGAACTTCAGCGCGTTGCCGCCCGTGGTCGTCTCCGGCGAGCCGTACATGACGCCGATCTTCATGCGGATCTGGTTGATGAAGATCACCATCGTGTTCGAGCGGGAGATCGAACCGGTGAGCTTGCGCAGGGCTTGGCTCATGAGGCGGGCCTGAAGACCCGGCTGAACCTCGCCCATTTCGCCATCGAGTTCGGCCTTCGGCGTCAGAGCCGCCACCGAGTCGATGACGAGCACGTCCACCGCGCCGGAGCGGACCAGCGTGTCTGCAATTTCGAGGGCCTGCTCGCCGGTGTCGGGCTGGGAGATCAGGAGATCGTCCAGGTTGACGCCGAGCTTGCGGGCATAAACGGGATCGAGCGCGTGTTCCGCGTCCACGAAGGCGCAGACGCCGCCCTTCTTCTGGGCTTCGGCGATGGTGTGCAGCGCGAGTGTCGTCTTACCGGAGGATTCCGGTCCGTAGATCTCGATGATGCGGCCGCGGGGCAGGCCGCCCACGCCGAGCGCGATATCGAGGCCGAGCGACCCCGTCGAGATGGTTTCGATTTCGACCGGCTGCTGGCCCTTGCCGAGCCGCATGATCGAGCCCTTGCCGAAGGCGCGCTCGATCTGAGAGAGCGCCGCGTCGAGAGCTTTCGACTTGTCTTTATCCATTGATGAGCTTTCCACCAGTCTCAGAGAAGACTGCGACATGACCAGACATCCTTATGGCAGGAGGAGGAGTGAATCTCAACGCGGTGTTGAGGGAATATATGTACTCACTTTGTTCCTACCCGCAAGTTCTTTTTTTGTTCTCTTTGAATTATTCACAAGCCCGCCGGCGGCCATGATGCAGCAGGCAAAAACTTGTCTTTTTACAGTTACTTATCGCCCGATCACCTGCTTCACCGTCTCCACAAGCTGACGCAGGCTGAAGGGCTTGGGCAGGAAGTTGAAATCCTCGCCTTCGGGCAGGTTCTTGCGGAAGGCCTCTTCCGCATAGCCGGAGACGAAGATCACCTTGAGGTCGGGATAGAGCTTGCGCAGCTCGCCCAGCAGCGTCGGGCCGTCCATCTCCGGCATCACCACGTCCGAGACCACGAGGTCCACGGGCGCGCCGCGCTCCTGGATGATCTCCAGGGCCTCGATGCCGGAGGCCGCCTCCAGCACCGTGTAGCCGCGTGCAGAGAGCGCCCTTGCGTTCACGGCGCGGACCGGGTCCTCGTCTTCCACCAGGAGGATGGTTCCCTGTCCCGTCATGTCGGCGGCGGGCTTCTTGGGCGCATCGGCCTTGGCTTCCTCGGGCGCCTCCTGAATGTCGGGAATGTGGCGCGGCAGGTAGATGCTGAAGGTCGTGCCTTGTCCGGGCTTCGAATTCACGTCGATATAGCCGCCCGACTGCTTCACGATGCCGAACACCGTGGAAAGGCCGAGGCCCGTGCCCTTGCCCACCTCCTTCGTGGTGAAGAAGGGTTCGAAGATCTTGTCGAGCACCTCAGACGTCATGCCGATGCCGGTATCGGAGACCTCCACCAGCACGTAATCGGCGGGCGGCATGGCACTCACATTGAGGCGCGCCGCCTCCTGGGCCGAGACATTGGCCGTGCGGATCGCGAGCTTGCCGCCGTCGGGCATGGCATCGCGCGCGTTCACGGCGAGGTTCACCACCACCTGCTCGAACTGGTTCACGTCCGCCTTCACGAACCACAGGTCGCGGCCATGGCTGAGGTCCAGCTCCACCCGCTCGCCGAGCAGGCGCTTGAGGAGCATGGAGAGGTCATAGAGCCGGTCGTTGAGATTGAGCACCTCCGGCCGCAAGGTCTGGCGGCGGGAGAAGGCGAGCAGCTGGCGCACCAGGCTCGCGGCCCGGTTCGCATTCTGCTTGATCTGCATGATGTCCTGGAAGGACGGATCGGTCGGCCGGTGGTTGGCGAGCAGCAGATCGCTGTAGCCGATGATTGCTTGGAGCACGTTGTTGAAGTCGTGCGCCACGCCCCCGGCGAGCTGGCCGACCGCGTTCATCTTCTGGGATTGGGCGAGTTGCTCCTCGACTTTGCGGAAATCCGTGGTGTCGAGGGCATAGAGGATTGCCGTCTCACCATCCGCACCCGTATCGCCTGCCGGCGTCACCCACACGCGGACGGAACTGCCGTTCTCGCCCACCGTCTGGAGTTCGAGCGGCGCGATATCGCCCCGGTTCTCGGCCACGGCCTTAAGCGCTGCCTCAAGCGGACCGCTTTCACGGAAGCTCTCGAAGATGGAGGGCCCGTCCCCCCCGCTCTCGCCCGTCCGCGGCAGGGTGCCGAAGAGCTTGGAGAACGGCGCATTCGCATGGACGATCCGGCCTGCCCGGTTCACGGTCGCAATCGCAATCGGCGTGTTGTTGAAGAAGCGAACGAAGCGCACCTCGGCGGCCCGCTGACCCTCATCCACCTCGACACCCGGCGAGCGATTGATGACAAGCGTCCGGGAGGCGCCCATCCGGCCGTCCTGGCCGAAGGCGATATGATGGTAGAGACGCACCGGCAGGAACTGACCGTTGCGGCGGCGAAGATCGAGGTCGAAGGTCTCGGTGCGCACGGTTCCCGGGTCGCCCGTGAACGAAGTCATCATCGCCACCACGTTGCGCGGCACGATATCGGCGAGATTGAGGCCGCCCGAGCCGACCTGGGCGAGATCGTAGTCGAGCCAGGTGGCGAGCGTAGCATTGAGATAAACGATCGAGCCGTCGGGATCGATGGAAAGGAAACCCGCCGGCGCATGATCGAGATAGTCGATGGCGTGCTGAAGCTCCTGGAAGACGTTTTCCTGACGCTCCCGCTCATGGGTGATATCGGCAATGCTCCAGAGAGTCACATTCCGGCTGCCTGAACGCGGCATGGGACGGACGCGGACGCGGTACCAGCCAAATTCCTGCGTTCCCTCGAGGGACGGCGACAGGCGAATCTCCTCCGTGCCGGTCCGGTGTTCGCGGGCAGCCTGGGCCAGGCGGTAGATCGCCTCGGAGACTTCCGGAGCGCCCATGAACAGACGCTCGACGGGGCGAACCTCGTCCCCGTCCGAGCGAGCAAAGGAGAGATAGGCCTCGTTGGCATAGATGATGCGGCCATCGTCATCGATCACGGCCAGCCCCTCGCCCGCCGTATCGGCCATGAGCTTGGTGATGTCGTTGCGAATGGTCTGGCCGGCAAACTGGATGACACCGATGGCCCAGGCGAAGAGGAAGAACACACCTGCCATCGCGAAGAAGGCGAGCAGCCCCAGGATCAGAGGCTGCGCCTGCTCGCTACCGAGGTAGCGAAGGCTCATGACCGCACCGGCCAAAAGGGCAGCCAGCAGCAGGACCCATCCGAAATGGCCGGGACGGTCGGAGCGGTCGATGGTCGAGCTCTTTGGCATGTCGCCTTGGTGAGCCATGAACTTCTCTATCCTTCAGGAAGGCGGATGTACGGTGGCACCGGATGCGGAACCTTGCATCCAACCGCTTGAACTTCGGATCGTCCTACAGGGAATTTATTGATCGACCTCTAAGGCGGCATCAAGAGATTGCGCAAGAGGCCTGTAACCAAAGGTTTTTCCAGGGAAGAGTTCTCAGCCTGCCCCGCGCTAGCCACATTTTGCGTGCTTGAGGGCTCTTCACCTTCCCTTACGGATTGCAGGGATTCCTCTGAACCCCATATGCCGCAAGGCATAGATTGTGCCGTTAACCATCTGTTAACCTTGCGGCTGGCTTTGACGGTCAATGTGGTACAACCAACACAGAACTGGCCTGTCAAAGGCCCCCACAAGGCTTGAGAGTTCATCGTGTCATCTCTTTTTGGTATCGAAGCGTCGCGAGCAGTCCTCTTCGTGATCGCATTCGCGATCATTCTGGCTCTGGTTGCCCTGTTCGGCCTGGTCCTGCGCAAGTTGACGGGCGCTCGCCTCATGATGCCGGGCAGCGACCGGTCCCGCAGCCGTCAGCCCCGGCTTGGCATTGTCGACGTTTACGACCTTGACCGGCAACGACAGCTTCTTCTGCTGCGCCGCGACAATGTCGAGCACCTTCTCCTGATCGGCGGCCCTAACGATGTGGTCATCGAGACCAATATCGTGCGCGTGGCCGGAGCCCGGATTCCGGCTGCGGCCAACGAGGCGGGTCCTGAGCGCATCGAGCCCGCCCTGGATCAGGTTCAGCGCCCCTTGCCGGTCGAGGCCAACGGACGTCCTTCCATTGAGGCTCAGCTTGCGGCCCAGCTCGGCACCTTCGTGCGTCGTCCATCTGAGGAATCCGATGTGGACCAGGAGCTTTCGGCGGTTGCCTCCGTCAGCGCTCCTGTTCCGGCGCATGCCGAGCCCATGCTGAAGCCCGATGTCGTGTCGGTGACGGCCACTCCGGTCGTACAGGGCCTGCGGGCCGAAGCCCGGACGGCAGCTCCTTTCCCGAGCACTCCGGCTGCTCCTGTGGCTCCCGCGCCGGTGGAGCGCCCTGAGCCGCGTCCGACATTCACCCCGCCGCCGTTCCAGTCGCGTCCGACGCCGACGGCTCCGACTCCACCCGCTCCTGCCCCGCAGGCAGAGCCCGTCCGTCCCTTCCAGGCTGCACCTGCCGAGAAGCCGGTGCCCCCCGCCGCCAAGGCTGTGCCTGATGCTGCAGTCCTCTCCAACATGGCCAAGCAGCTCGAGGAAGCCCTGAAGCGTCCCGCCGCGTCGGTCGCCCCTGCTCCTGCCCCGGCCCATGAGCCGCGCGAAGAGGATGTGGCTGACGAGGACGACCTGCTTGAAACCGGGCACACCGAGGCGGCGCCCGTGGCCTACCGCGACGAGGATCACGAGGATCTCGCCGAGGAGCCTGCTCCCGCTCCGGAGCCTGAGCCGCCGCGCCCGGCGGCCGAGCCGGTCCGCCCCGCTCCGTCGCCGCTGCCTCCACAGCAGCCTAAGCCCGCTCCCGCTCTGCAGAAGGAGTCCGATCCCTTCTCCGTAGAGGATATCGAGGCTGAATTCGCCCGCCTTCTCGGACGTCCGCTGGATACCGGCAAGAAGGGCTAAGCACCCAAAACTAATGAAAAGGGCCCCGTCACCGGGGCCCTTTTTGTTTGTGCAGGAATGAATGAGAGGGGGCAGCGCATCGTGCGGAAAAGTGGACCCGGTTTTCCGCCCCGAACGATGCGCCCATGAAAGGGAATGAGCATCGGAGGGATCCCGAAAGTGGAAACCACTTTTCTCGTCCGATGCTAATCGTCCCGGTAAACCCGCTCGTTGCGCTCGTGACGCTCCTGGGCTTCCAGCGAAAGGGTCGCGATGGGGCGAGCCTCGAGGCGCTTGAGAGAAATCGGATCGCCGGTTTCCTCGCAGTAGCCGTAGGAGCCGTCTTCGATCCGGGCGAGAGCCGCATCGATCTTGGCGATCAGCTTGCGCTGGCGATCGCGGGCGCGAAGCTCGATTGCACGATCCGTTTCAGAAGAGGCGCGGTCCGCCAGGTCAGGATGATTCTCGTTCTCGCTCTGCAAGGTGGCGAGAGTTTCCTGAGCCTCTTTGAGGATATCGTTCTTCCAGCGGATCAGCTTGCGCCGGAAATACTCCCTCTGCCGTTCATTCATGAAGGGCTCGTCTTCTGTCGGTCGATAACCCTCATCAATAACGATGTCTGTCATGTTCGGCCATTGTTCCCCAATGAACTGTGGGGCCCCTATATAGGGAAGCAAGTTCCGCGACAACGCTCTTCAGCGTCATCGATTTGTCTAATTATTTCCTTTGCCCCCTTGAAATGCCTAGAATACGGGCAAAGACCTGAAACTGAACGATTTGCCGCACCGGCTAGGAGGCGGCGGCTTCGGCGCGGCTGATCAGTTCCCCGGCCACGTCCCCGATCCTCGGCGGCTCCTCGCGGATGAAGGGCAACGGGCGGCAGACGGAAAGCGCGGCAAGCCCGAATCGGGCCGTCATGAGGCCGTTCAGAACGCCTTCCCCCAGTTTCGCCGAGATCCGAGCCGCCAAACCCAGCCCCAAAACCTGCTGCATGAGGCTGTCGCCCACGGCCACGCCACCGGTGACGGCCAGGTGATTGAGGGCCGCTTTAGCGAGCCGCAAGAAACCGAAGAGGCCCGGCCTGCCGCCGTAAATTCGCGCCAGGGTCCGCAACAGGCGGATTGCGGAGAAGATCACGAAGGCGACGTCCACGATGGCGCGCGGGCTCACAGCCGTCACCAGGGAGACCTGCTTGGCGGCGGCAGCAATCGCGCGCTTGGCCTGGGCATCGAGCGGAGCCAGCAGTTCACGTTCGGCGATGGCGAGACGGTCATCAGCGTCGATGATTTCATCTGTCAGGGCCTTGAGCCTGGCACTTCCCTGGGCCGCGCTGCTTCTGCCGCCGTAGAGGCTCATGAGATCGGCCACGATGCCCTTGGCGGCCTTATGGTCCTTTACCGCCAGAGCATCGACCGCGGATTCACGCAGCTTCTCGATCTTCTGCTCCCGCCAGATCCCTAAAGCTTCCCGCCCAATGATAGCGAGGAAGGCGATGACCGCGATAACGGCAAGAGCCAAGGCCACCCAGCCGAGCCAGGGAGCCACGGCATAGAGATCGACGACCAGATTTTCGAGGGCGAGGCCCAACCCCAGCAGCAGAAGGCCCGAGAGTGCCGAGACCAGAATACTCACCCAAGGCGCGCGTCGCCGGTCGCCCATGGGGACGACGACACCGTCCGCCGCCTCGATGGCGTCGAAGGGCTCCTCCGTGACCTGGATCGAACCGCCGGTCACATTGGGATCGTCGAGGCGAAAGGCGCGAGGTTGGCGGCTCATGCGAAACGGTCCCCCAGCAGGAATTCAAGGGCACGGTCGAGACGGATGTGAGGCATCTTGGCCATGCGGCCCGCCGCATCAACCGGCAGCCTGGGGGGCCTGAAGCGGGGGAAGCGGAAGGAGCCGGGCTCGATGGCACCGTGGAAGATAGCTTCTGCCGATTCCGGCAGTTCGCCCGGAAAGATCGCAGCTTCCGTCTCGCCATCGAAAATCTCATCCCCCACCCGCTCGCCGACCTCGGGAATGCCGGCGACGGCCCGCAGGGTCTCGCGCCCCTCGCGGATGGTCGTCTCTCTGGTCGCGCGCATGGAAGCCAGCGCCACGGTGCCGACCCGCGCGCCCGCAGCCTCCGTGCGACGCGAGGCGCGGTTCACGAGATGGCGGAGGACAGCGTCGAGACGGTCGTGATCCGTATGATGGATATGGTCAGCCTTGGTGGCTGCGAACAGCACCCGGTCGGCCCGAGGTGAGAACAGGCGGGAGAGCAGCGTGTTGCGCCCGGTCCGGAACGCCATGAGCACTTGATCGAGCGCCTCCTCCAACTCGGCCAGAGCCGCAGGTCCGGCATCGATGGCGGCGAGTACGTCCACCAGCACGATCTGCCTGTCGATCCTCTGGAAATGGTCGCGAAAGAAGGGGCGGACCACATGGGTCTTGTAGGCCTCGAAGCGGCGTTCCATGAGGGCGGCGAAGCTGCCGGGAGCGACAGGCTGACCGCTCGGCAGATCGAGTGGCGCGAAGGTGAGCGCCGGGGAGCCAGCGAGATCGCCGGGCATGAGGAAACGCCCCGGAGGTGTCGTCGCCACGGCCTCAGTGCCCGCCCGGAGAGCCATGAGGTAATCCTTGAAGACCTCGCTCGCCTTGGAGGCCAGCATCTCGTCGGCCGGCCCAGCCGGGTCGAGTGTCTTGAGGATCTCGTGCCATGGGCCTGCCACCGCCGCCCGGTCGCGGCGTCGGCTGGCTTCGATCGTCTGACGGGACCATTCGGGGTAAGCAGCATCGAGCAGCGCCAGATCCAGCAGCCACTCGCCGGGATAATCCACGATGTCGAGGGCAAGTGATGCCGGCCCCGGCCGCCACCCCCCCTTGCGTTCATAGTCAACATCCACCCGCAACTCGCTGATCCGACTCGTGGATTGCGGCCAGCGACGATCCTGCGTGAGGGCCGCCATATGCTCTTCGAACGGGAAGCGCGGCACCGCGTCGTCGGGCTGAGGGCTGAGCTGCGCGCGGCGAATCCGCCCCTCGGCGGAGGCCCTGAAGGCGGGCAGGTTCGTGCCGCGCGTCAGATGATGGACCAGGGCGGTGGTGAATACGGTCTTGCCGGAGCGGGCCAGCCCCGTGACGCCGAGACGGAGGGAGGGCTGGATCAGTTGGCCGGAGGCCTCCCAGAGCGATTGCGCAGCAGACCCGGCGCGGGAGGCGAAATCGGTGATCAGCGACACGGGGCTCCGTCTGCTTCCAAGTGATGCCAAGCTTGCTTGTGAACGGGAAGATGGGGCTCCGGTTCCCGGTCCGCAAGCCCGGCCGAGGCGCTGCCGCCCCGTCAGGCCGATTCGCCAAAGCCGAGATCAGATCACCAGGAAGTCGTTGTGGTCGAGAAAGATGCCCTTTGTCACGGTCGCGAATTTGATTGCCTTGGTCTTGCCCGTGCCGTCGGCGTCGTAATAGAGGGCGCCGGCTACCTTGTCGTAGATGACCCGATCAGTCTTATCGTGCGCCTTCCTGCCGACGTGGAACATGGAGGTGTTGAGGATACCGGTTTTCTTTCCGAGCTTGGTGAAGATCGCGTTCTCCAGCGCGATCGTGTCTTCCGCAGCCTTGAAGTCCAGGATCCTGTCCATGTTCAGCTTGACATCGGCCTTAGTGTTGAAGACGAAGCGGTCCTTGCCTTTGCCACCGGTGAGAATGTCGTTGCCCCCCTTTCCGGCAATCACGTTCATGCCGCTATTGCCGGTGATCCTATTCGCCACATCGCTTCCAGTCAGGTTGATCTTCGTGGCCCCGGCCTTCGCGAGCAGATACTCGACCTCCGCGGATCCGAGGGCAAAGCTCGCCGAGGCTATAACCTTGTCCGTGCCCTGTCCTGCAAGCTCCGTCACCGTATCGAGCGCGTCGACATAATAAATGTCGTTACCAACGCCGCCGCGCAGATCATCCCTGCCCGCGCCGCCGTCGATCACGTCGTTGCCACGCCAGTCGTTGATCGTGTCGTCGCCGGCACCGCCAAGCAGTTTGTCGTTCCCCTCACCGCCGTCGAGCTGATCGCGCCCAGCCCCGCCATCGAGGATGTTCGCGCCCGCATTGCCGTACATAATATTGTCGAGAGCGTTACCAGAGCCGACGAAATTGCCGGCGCCCTCGAGGGCGAGATATTCGACGTTTGCGCCGAGAGTGTAGTTGATCGAGGCGAGCACTCGATCGAAGCCGGTGTCGGCGGCTTCCACGACCACATCGCCCGGATTGTCGACCCAGTAAAGATCGCTACCGGCTCCGCCCTCCATCCGGTCGGCGCCCGCGCCACCATGCAGCGAGTCATCGCCACCGAGACCGATCAGCGTGTTGTTGCCGCCGTTGCCGCGAATGACATTGTTGTGCGCGTTGCCGGTCCCCCTGCTTGCAGAGCCCGTCAGAGTGAGGTTTTCTAAATTGGTAGCAAGCGTGTAATCGACGCTGGCTTGGACAGTATCTGTGCCTTCGCCATCGTTTTCGTGCAGGACATCGCCATCACCATCGACGGTGTAGGTATCGTCGCCACCCTCCCCCCAAAGATCGTCGACTCCTGCACCGCCTCTCAATACATCGCTTCCATCGCCGCCCTTGATAGTGTCGTTGCCGTCCAGGCCTTCGAGGATATTGTTGCCACTGTTGCCGAAGAGCTTGTTGGCGATGTCACTGCCGATGCCGATGATATTGTCCGTGCCGGTCAGGTGCAGCTCCTCAACGTAGAGCCCGCCCTGCCTCGCGAGACTGAAGCCTGTCGCCGTGAAGGCTCTGTCTCTCGTGCCCTCGCTAGCTCCTTCGGTGATGATGTCGAGTTGGTCGACGTAATAATCGTCGTCGCCCACACTCCCTATCAGGTTATCGGTTCCCGCGCCGCCATCGAGGGTGTCGTTACCCTGACCACCATCAAGGACGTCGTTACCATTGCTGCCAATGAGGCTGTTATCGAGTCCGTTGCCCGTCGCAGCACCGGCAAGCATCAGAACGACGTTCTCTAGATTTGCGCCTAAAACATAATTCAACCGATGACTGACGATCACTGTGTCGTTGCCTTTGTCGGTCTCCTCCGTAATCACGTCAGCGGTGCTGTCGATCATATACGTATCGTCGCCATCTCCACCCACGAGAGTGTCGGCTTCCGCGCCGCCATCGAGGGTGTCGTCGCCATCCAGACCCCATAGATGATTGGCGCCGCTGTTGCCGACGATGATGTTGTCGAGAGCGTTTCCGGTGCCGTCAATGTCAATTGACGGCACCGTTTCCTCTTCCTCTTGAGGTTCCGTCAGATGGAGTTCCTCAACCTCCAACCCGCCGTTCAGCGCGATGCTGAGATCGAAGGATACGGAAGCAAAAACCGTGTCGTATCCCTGATCCAGCATCTCGGAGATACGGTCCTGTCCACTATCCACGATGAAAGTATCGTCGCCAAGACCGCCGACCATGAAATCATTCCCCGCGCCGCCGTCGAGAGTGTCGTGGCCAATGCCGCCATCCAGAAAGTTCGAACCCGAATTCCCGGTAATGAAATTGTCGAGCCCATTGCCGGTTGCGCCGATACCCGCGGTGCCCGTGAGCGTCACAATCTCAATGAAGGCGTAGCTTGGAATGCCGGACAGATCGATAGACGTGTCCGTCACGATGGTGTCGATCCCGCCGTTCTCGACCTCGCCCTCGATGACATCGTCATCGCCGTGCAGAATATAAATGTCGTGCCCCAGGCCGCCGACTAGGGTGTCCGTGCCAGCGCTGCCTCCGTCGAGGGTATCGTCCCCATCGGACCCGACGAGGCGATTGTTGGCGTCGTTTCCCGTAATCATGTTCTCCAGAGCATTACCGATCACGTTGGCATCGCCATCCGCCGGCTGCAAACTGAAGCTCACTTCGCTCTCCAGCGTGTAGGTATTGGTCTGCGCGTCGTAGATCGCCATAGAGAACTCCATATCATTGTTACGTTAATACATAACGCACGATTGGAGAATCTCAAGCCGGGGAGCAACCGGCTCCGGGCGGGCCTACCCAACTTGGTCCTAATCATCCTCGCCTACTCCCACCGATTTCGGCGTCAGGAAGCGCTCTAGCTGACCGGACTTGCGCCTCACGTGGGCCCAGCTCTCGACGGAGAAGCCGATGACGCCGAGACGGAGGGAAGGCTGGATCAGTTGGCCGGAGGCCTCCCAGAGCGATTGCGCAGCAGACCCGGCGCGGGAGGCAAGATCGGTGATGACGGACACCCAGATGAACCTAATTCTCTCAAGCCAAGCTGAAAGGCAGGGCTTGAAGTCCTATCGCGCAAGGCAGGCTCACTGTTCCCGAGGCCGGTCCGTCTTGATGCTGGCCTCGATCTTGGCGCTGGCCCGCTCGATGGCGGCCTCGACCAGATCGGGGCTCGCCCGCAGCGCTCCCAACTCGAAGGACGACATCGCCAGCATCACGCGGGCAAGGTTCGGCAAGGGCCTGCCCTCCGCAGAGAAGAGCTTGAGATCGTCATTCGGCCCAAGGCCTAAGCCCTCGACCATGCGGCTGGCATAATTGCGCAGGCGCTGTTCGTCGGGAGCGCAGACCGAGGCAACTTTTGTCTTGAGAGCGGTCGAGGCCGTCGTCACAGGTTCGCGCTTGGGCTTGGACCGCTGGATCACGAGAGGCCGCGGGTCCGGAGCCTTCGGCTTCTCGCCCATCCCCACTGCGATGCTTGGGACCCGGTATTGAGGCGTCTTCGGTGTCAGAGGAATGACCATGGACACCCGGCCCGGCTCGCCGCCGGAACCGCTCTTTGCGGTATAGCGCACCACACGCCCCTTGCGGCGGGAGGCGAGGTATTGCGCGCGCACCGTGCCGCCGATTCCCCTGACCGCGAGCACCGCCATGCCGCCGATGCCGGTGACCATACCGCACTCGGCAGGAGCCCAGCGCCGCACGATGTCGAGGGCGGATTTGCGTTGGAAATCGAGATAATAGCGTCTGAGCAGCAGGGCGGCGGCATCGGCTCCGTGATCCGCGGAGGCAAAACCCACATGACCTTCGCTATCGGTGGCGAGCTCTCCATTCCAGCGGGCGCTCTTGATGCACCAGTAATTGTTGAGCTTCACGCAGCGGGTGACGAAGGGGCGCTCGGCCTTGAAGAGAGCAGCCAATGTGACCACCATCTTCGGCTCAAGCGCATCGATGGCTTCCGAGCGCCAATTCGTAACCTCACGGCTCTGCGGCTCATAGCGCACCTGCAGCGCCTGCGCCCCGATCGGGAGATCAGCCAAGCCGGGAAACAAAGCGCGCCCGGCGAACCCAAGCGCAAGAAGCGTCTGAAGCAGCATGTGTAGAGGGTCCCCGCGACCGCCTAAAGCTTTGAAGATCTTTCGGGAGAAACGATGGCGGGGGCGATATGTTCAAGCCGTCACAGCAAACGATCGCCGATCTTGACCGTTTGCCCGGTACATTACACGAATGACCTGCCCTCACATGCATCAGACCCCATGACAGCCGGCATTCTGATCCGTTCTCTGGAGCCCTCGGACGCCCAAGCCTTCCGCGACCTGAGGCTCGAAGCCCTCGCCACCAACCCGGAGGCTTTCGGCTCCAGCTATGAAGAGGAAGCACCGCTTCCCCTTGAGACGATCCGTTCCCGTATTCCTCCTTCGGGTCCGAACGCGATCTTCGGAGCCTTCGCAGGCGAAAGCCTCGTGGGTATGGCGGGCTTTGCGGTTTACGACCGGCGGAAGGCCGCCCATAAGGGCCTGATGTGGGGCGTCTACGTGCAGGCGGACTGGCGAGGCCACGGCCTGGGAAAAAGGCTCGTCCAGCACGTGATCGAGCATGCGTCGCAGCATGTGATCATGCTCGAAGCGGCGGTGGGCCTCACGAACGAGAGCGCGCGGCGAACCTATCATGCCCATGGCTTCAAACCCTATGGCATCGAACGCAAGGCCCTGCGCGTCGGCGAGGTTTTCTACGACGAGGAATTGCTGTTCATCGACTTCTCGCAATCCGGCGAGCAAAGCTCCTAATCGTCTTCGTCAGCCCCGATGGATTTCGGCGTCACGAAGCGCTCCAGCCGGCCGGACTTGCGCTTCACGTGAGCCCAGCTCTCGACCGGGAAGTCGATGACGGCGAGACCGGCTGTCGGATACTTGCGACCGAGGCGCAGGATGCCGTCCATGTCGCCCTCGCCGATCAGGAAGCTCGCGAGATCCTCGAAGCCGGGATTGTGGCCGATCATCAGAACCGTGCGGGCCTCAGCTTCCACCTCGTGCAGGACAGTCAGAAGGCGTGAGACGGGAGCCTCGTAGATGCGTCCGTCGCTTCGGCTCTCCACATCGCCGATGATCGGGTGAATGAGCTCCCAGGTCTCCTGCGTGCGGCGTGCGGAGGAGACGAGTGCGAGATCCGGCGCGAGGCATTCACGCCTGATGTACTTGCCCATCAGCACGGACGCCTCATGCCCGCGCTTGGCGAGAGGACGGTCGACATCGAGAACCCCGGCGGGCCAGGCGGCCTTGGCATGACGGAGAAGAAGCAGGCGGAGCATCAGCGCCCCTCCCTCCTGGCGATGAAGGCCAGCTTCTCAAACAGGCTCACATCCTGCTCGTTCTTGAGGAGCGCACCGTGCAAGGGCGGTATGAGCTTGCGGGTGTCGCGCTCGCGCAGTTGCTCGGGGCCGATATCTTCGGAGAGCAGGAGTTTCAGCCAGTCGAGCAGCTCAGAGGTCGAGGGCTTTTTCCGGAGGCCGGGAACTTCGCGCACATCGAAGAAGATTTTCAACGCCTCTTCCACGAGCCGGTGCTTGATGCCGGGGTAATGCACCTCGACGATGCGTGCCATGGTCTCGGCATCAGGGAACTTGATGTAGTGGAAGAAGCAGCGGCGCAGGAACGCGTCCGGCAGTTCCTTCTCGTTGTTCGACGTGATGATGACGATGGGGCGCTGCCTGGCCCTGATCGTCTCGCCCGTTTCGTAGACGAAGAACTCCATGCGATCGAGCTCGAGCAGGAGGTCGTTCGGGAACTCGATATCCGCCTTGTCGATCTCGTCGATCAGCAGAACGGGACGGGTATCGGACTGAAAAGCCTCCCACAGCTTGCCGCGCTTGATGTAGTTGCGGATATCCGAAACTCGGCTGTCGCCGAGCTGGCTGTCCCGCAGCCGTGAGACCGCATCGTATTCATACAGCCCCTGTTGAGCCTTGGTGGTGGACTTGATGTGCCAGGTGAAGAGCGGCGCGTTCAAGGAGCGGGCGATTTCCTCCGCAAGCACGGATTTGCCGGTGCCGGGCTCTCCCTTCACGAGCAGCGGGCGCTCCAGGGTGATCGCCGCATTGACAGCCACCGTCAGGTCTTCGGTCGCCACATAGGTATCAGTTCCGGTAAAACGCGCCATCCCCACCATTCCCTTTCGCGATCAAACCCTAGAGCATCGGCCTCAAAAGTGGAAACCACTTTTGGGATCAAGCCGATGCTCCCTTTTTAAACGGCGCATCGTGGGACTCGAAGGGTCGCACGATGCGCTAAGTCGTGTCGCCACCTTTCGGCAACCGCTCTCATCATGTAAGCCAATGACAAACTCGGGAGGACAAAAGCCAATGGCTTATAATCGTTATCACAAGGACCGCATCGGCAATCACAAGCTGAAGCCCGAAACCCTCATGCTGGGTTACGGCTACGACCCGACCCTGTCGGAAGGCGCCGTGAAGCCGCCGGTCTTCCTGACCTCGACCTTCGTGTTCACCAGCGCCGAGCACGGCAAGGAATTCTTCGATTACGTGGCCGGCCGCAAGGAGCCGCCCAAAGGTGAAGCCGCAGGCCTCGTCTATTCCCGCTTCAACCACCCGAATGCGGAAATCGTGGAGGACCGCCTCGCCATCTTCGAGGAGGCGGAATCGGGTCTTCTTTTCTCCTCAGGCATGTCGGCGATTGCCACCACGATCCTGGCCTTCGCCCGTCCGGGCGACGTGATTCTCCACTCGCAACCCCTCTATGGCGGTACGGAGACCCTGATTGCCAAGACGCTCGCGAATTTCGGCATCCAGGCCGTTGGCTTCGGCGACGGCGTAGACGAGGCGGGCATCCGCGCGGCAGCGAAGGAAGCGCAAGGAAAGGGCCGTGTGGCGATCATCATGATCGAGACGCCCTCGAACCCGCTCAACACCTTGGTGGACGTGGCCCTCATCCGCACGATCGCGGATGAGATCGGCCAGGCTCAAGGTCAGCGTCCGATCATTGTCTGCGACAATACCCTGCTCGGCCCCCTCTTCCAGAAGCCGCTGAAGCATGGAGCCGACATCTCGGTCTATTCGCTGACGAAATATGTGGGCGGGCACTCGGACCTGATCGCCGGCGCGGCGCTGGGCTCCAAGGAGCACATGAAGAGCGTGCGCCTGCTGCGCTCGGCCATCGGCACCCAGCTCGATCCGCATTCCTGCTGGATGATCGGCCGTTCGCTGGAAACCCTTGCGCTTCGCATGTCGGCGGCGAACCGTAATGCCGAGATCGTGGCCAAGTTCCTGCACGAGCATCCAGGCGTCGTGAAAGTGCACCACCTCGCCTATCTGCCGGAAGGTTCGCGGGCCAAGCAGGTGTACGAAGCCCAGAGCGACGCCCCCGGCTCGACCTTCTCCTTCGACGTGAAGGGCGGTGAGGCGGAAGCCTTCAAGGTCTTGAACGCGCTCCAGGTCTTCAAGCTGGCAGTGAGCCTAGGGGGAACGGAGTCCCTCATCTCGCATCCGGCCTCCACCACCCATTCCGGCGTGCCGAAGGAAACCCGCGACAGGCTCGGCGTCACCGACGCCACGATCCGCGTCTCCATCGGCATCGAGCATCCGGACGATCTGGTGGCGGACCTCGCGCAGGCTTTGGCCACGCTCGGCTAAACTGAAGACAGCGCCATCCCGGGTTCCGCTGACGCGGCCCCGGGATGACGCATGGGATAGCCTGAGCGGACTTTCCCCTTGCACTCCCGTTCCCCGTAGACCCACAATGCGCGCGAACGGAAGGAACAGATGACCGCCTCGATCGACCTGCACGCTTATCAGGAGCCGATTCTTTTTCTGACAACGGCAGGCGTCGTCGTCCCACTCTTTCACAGGCTCAAGGTCAGCCCGGTCCTGGGCTTTCTCGCTGTCGGCGCGCTGTTGGGTCCCTATGGCCTTGGACGGCTGATCCCCGACTATCCTTGGGTTGACTGGCTCACCTTCACGAATCCCGAGGGCACCTCACGGCTTGCCGAGTTCGGCGTGGTGTTCCTGCTTTTTACCATCGGCATCGAACTGTCCTGGCAACGATTGCGCACCCTGCGACGTCAGGTGTTCGGCTTCGGCACGCTCCAGGTGCTCTTATGCGCCCTTGCTTTGGGCCTCTTCGCCTTCAAGGTCGTGAACTCGATTGCCGCAGCTGCGATCATCGGCATTGCGCTTGCGCTCTCCTCAACCGCGATCGTCATCCCCGTTCTGGCTGAACAAAAGCGCCTCAGCTCCACGGCGGGGCGCACGAGCTTCTCCGCCCTGCTCTTCCAGGATCTCGCAGTAGCGCCGATCCTGTTCACCATCGCAGCTCTCGACACGCACCAGCCCGACGAGACGATACTGTCCTTCGCAACCGCGCTGTTCCAGGCGGCCCTGGCACTCGCGATTATCGTCGGCGTTGGCCGCGTGGTTCTCAGGCCCTTCTTTCAGATGGTCTCCGCCACCAAGAGCCCTGAGATCTTCATGGCAGCCTGCCTGCTCGTGGTGATGGTGACGAGCTTGATGGCCGCCATCAGCGGGCTCTCGATGGCGCTCGGCGCCTTCATTGCCGGCATTCTCCTGTCCGAGACGGAATATCGCCGCGCCGTCGATACCACCATCCAGCCCTTCAAGGGCCTCTTGCTCGGCGTGTTCTTCGTGTCAGTGGGCATGAGCCTCGATATCTTCCGCTTCCTCGAAGCACCGGTGACGATCCTGGCCGTGGCGACCTTCCTGATTGCCATCAAGAGCGTGATCATCTTCTGGCTCAGCCGCCCCTTCGGCCTCACCGCCTCGGAAGCCGCCGAGACCGGGTTTCTGCTGGGTCCAGGCGGCGAGTTCGCACTGGTCATTCTCGGCGGCGCTATGGCCGCGGGGCTCGTGCCGACGGAGGTCGGCCAGAACCTGCTGCTCGTGACCACGCTCACCATGGTGGCGATCCCCTTCCTGGCGCGGATTGGGCGAAAGTTGAGCCGTCAGCTTGAGAAAGCGCGCTCTATCGATCCGGAAGCTGCCGTTCCGCCTCCCCCCGAGGAGCCGGGGCGTGTCATCGTTGCCGGATATGGCCGCGTCGGTCAGCTCGTTGGGGACATGCTCCAGCGCCACAAGGTGCCCTATCTCGCCATCGATGCAGATCCAGGTCTCGTGGCCGGCGAGCGCAAAGCCGGAAAGCCCGTCTTCTTCGGTGACGGCTCCTACCCGGCCTTCCTGCGCGCCTGCGGCATCGAGCAGGCCCGAGCCCTCGTCATCACCCTCGATACCCCAAGCGCCATTGAGGCGGTGGTGGCGGCGGCTCGTCAGGAGCGGCCCGACATCACCATCGTGTCCCGCGCCCGCGACGCCAAACATGCGGCGCAGCTCTACGATCTCGGCGTCGACGATGCAGTGCCGGAAACCATCGAGGCCTCGCTGCAACTGAGTGAGGCCGTGCTCGCCGACATCGGCGTCCCCATGGGCCTCGTGATCGCCTCGATCCATGAACGGCGCGACGAGTTCCGTGAGGTCCTGAGGCAGAACAACAAGAAGTCGGATCGAACCGAGTTTCGGGCACGCCGCACCGTGGGCAAGTGAGGTCAGCCGCGATGTTTCTCACCTTCTTCACGGAACTGCGTACGGCCAAGGTACCCGTCTCATTGAGGGAGTATCTCTCCCTGCTGGAGGCGCTCGATCAGGATCTCGCCGACAAGAGCGTGGAGGAATTCTACTATCTGTCGCGCGCGTGTCTGGTGAAGGACGAGCGCCATTTCGACAAATTCGACCGGGTCTTCGCCCATGTCTTCAAAGGCCTGGAGAACATGGGCCAGGCCTTCGGACAGGAAGAGATCCCTGAGGAATGGCTGCGCAAGCTCGCCGAGCGCTACCTGACGGAGGAGGAAAAGCGGCAGATCGAGGCCATGGGCTGGGACAAGCTCTGGGAGAACCTGAAGAAACGCCTCGAAGAGCAGAAAGGCCGCCACCAAGGCGGCAACAAATGGATCGGCACCGCCGGCACCTCGCCTTACGGCGCCTATGGCTACAATCCGGAAGGCATCCGCATCGGCCAGGACAAGAACCGCAACTTCCGCGCGGTGAAAGTGTGGGACAAGCGCGAGTTCAAGGATTTCGACGACAACGTCGAACTGGGCGTGCGCAACATGCGCATCGCGCTGCGCCGCCTCCGGCGTTTCGCGCGCACGGGCTCAGCCGAAGAACTCGATCTCGATGAGACGATCCACGAGACCGCGCACAAAGGTTATCTCGATGTGCGCCTGCGGCCTGAGCGCCGCAATGCGGTGAAGGTGCTCCTCTTTCTCGATGTCGGCGGCTCGATGGATTGGCATATCCAAGCCGCGGAAGAACTGTTCTCGGCAGCGCGGCTCGAGTTCAAGCATTTCGAGCATTTCTACTTCCACAACTGCGTCTACGAGCATCTGTGGAAGGAAAACCGCCGCCGCTTCGACGAGAAGATCCCGACCCTCGACGTGATCCGCACCTATCCATCCGATTACCGCGTGGTCTTCGTGGGCGACGCTTCCATGAGCCCCTACGAGATCACCCATCCCGGTGGCTCGGTGGAGCATTGGAACGAAGAGGCGGGCGGGGTCTGGATCCGGCGCATTCTCGATCATTTCCCGAAGGCGGTCTGGCTGAACCCGGTGCCTGAGCGGCAGTGGAAATACACCCAGTCCATCACCCTCATGCGGCAACTCTTTTCCGAGCGCATGCATCCGCTGACCCTTGAGGGCATAGACCACGCCATGCGCGAACTGGTACGTTAGAGCATCGTGCGGACCCAGCGGGCCGCGCTAGCGAAAAGTGGATCCGGTTTTCCGCTCGAACGATGCTCTCAATTGAGAAAGCATCGGATTAATCCTAAAAGCGGATACCACTTTTAAGTCCGATGCTGTGGAGCCCATGACACAAACCTATACCCACAGTCCCCGCCCCGTGGGCGGGCCGATCAGTTTTGCCATTAAGGGCGATCAGCTGATCGTGGATTCCGGCCGCAAGGTGCATGAAGTCCGCCTCGGCGCGGTCGAAACCGTGCGCATGACTTATGAGCCGGGACGCATCGGCCAGAAATCCTACCGCACGAAGGTGACGATGAAAGACGGCAAGGCTTTCACCTTCACTTCGCTCAACTGGCGGAGCCTCATCGAGGCGCAGGAGATGACGACGGAGTACCGGGCCTTCGCTCAAGGCCTGTGCGAGGCGATCGTGAAGGCCAATCCGGAAGCCCGCTTCATCGCCGGCAAGCCCTGGTGGCTGTGGTTCTCGACGACGGCGATTGCGATCCTGTCGCTTCTCCTGATGGCTTACCTGATCTGGCAGGCTCTTCAGATGGGCTCAACGGGTGTGGCCCTGATTGGCGCCCTGCTTGCAATCGTCGGCGTCTGGCAGATCGAGCCGATGGTGCGGCTCAACAAGCCACATCCCTTTGCTCCCCCTACCCTGCCCGACAGTTTGATGCCCTGAGGCTCCAATCCTCATTCGATGATTGGGTTGCGGTTCAGGTGGACCAGACCAAACTGTAACTCGACTGGTCGAATGACGTCGGGTCACGAAGCTGCTGCAGGAGTTTTTATTGAAAGCCTTGGGAATTGGGATATCCACCACCTTGGCACTCGGTTTGCTGACGGGTGCCGCTTCCGCCGATCCGCATAAGGACGAGAGCGGCAAGGGCCGCTGGAAAGGCGAATATTACCAGAGCTACGACAGTCCGCGCGCTTACGGCTACGAGCGCCCTCGCCGGGAACGCAGGGCCTTCAAAGAAGAATATGATGACGGCCGCTGCAAATACGAGCGCAAGCTTGAGAAGAGCGGCGAGTACAAGGAAGAGGTGAAGTGCCGGGGCGGCTATCGATCGAGCTATCGGTACTAAACTTCGTTCGTAGCGCGCTCCCTGGAGGGATCTCAGGGAGCGCCAAATTTCTGAAGGCTCTTAAGCCCGCACCACCAGCACCGAGCACTTGGCATGGCGCACGATGGTCGCGGCGTTGGAGCCCAGCAGATAGGTCGCCATGCTTGGGCGATGCGAGCCGATGACGACGAGGTCAGCGCCCGTCTTCTCGGCCTCGTCCAGCACCTCGTTGTAAACGGAGCCGAGGCGCACCACGGCAGAAACCTGCTCGGACGGGAGCTTGATGCTGGCCGCGAGCTTGGCGAGCTTCTTCTCTGCCTCGTCCTGCTGCTCCTGGTCGAAGGCCGGAGGCATGAA
This sequence comes from Microvirga medicaginis, assembly GCF_052658925.1. NCBI lineage: Bacteria > Pseudomonadati > Pseudomonadota > Alphaproteobacteria > Hyphomicrobiales > Methylobacteriaceae > Microvirga > Microvirga medicaginis. The sequence continues at coordinate 65,760 of NZ_JBQWEL010000009.1, forward strand.
CTCCATGTAGGTCACGGGCACGATGGCCCGCACATAGATCAGGCGGATATCGCCCTCCGCGGCGGTGGCAAGCTCCACGGCCTTGTCGAGAGCGGGCTGCGCCGCCCCGATTTCACCGAGATCGACGGGAACGAGAATCGTCTTGAACATCTTTAAGCCTCCGGGCTCAGCCCTGGCGGATGGGAGTGTGAACGACGAGGCCGTCCATTTCGGGGCGAACCCGGATCTGGCACGACAGGCGCGAATTCGGGCGAACGTCGAAGGCGAAGTCCAGCATATCCTCTTCCATAGGCTGCGGCTGGCCGGTCACGGCCTCCCATTCCTCATCGACATAGACATGGCAGGTCGCACAGGAACAGGCGCCGCCGCATTCGGCCTCGATGCCGGGAATGCCGTTGCGCACGGCAGTCTCCATGACGGTCGAGCCCTCCTCGGCCTCCACTGTCCGGGCCGTTCCCTCGGCATCGATGAATGTAATGTTTATCATTGCAGACCTCTTGGTGTCGGCGCATATTTAAGACATGGTGCGCCGGATGACGAGAGACGGGCGCGAGGCTTGCCGTCTTTTCGCCGCATTTCCCCCGGTAGTGCAGGTTACTGAGCCGTTAACGACGTTCGCAAGTGGCAGGGGACATCGGGTTTCCTTGAACATGACCGGCCGCTAAACTCGCTTGGTAAATAGTAGATTACCGTACGGAAGGACTGTCATCGGCTCTTCCGGACCGGCTGAGGTCACGCGTTTCTCTTAACGGTCAAGGGAACACGGCGGCTTCAACCATCATTCAGTTGCGTCACGAGGGCGGATCATGGCGACCGAGAAGAAGAAGATGAAAGACCCGGCGGAGGCAGCCCTTTCGGCTGTTGAGCAGGCGCTCAACCTTGACGAGACGTTCGAGATCCCCTCTCCGGGCCAGCCGGAGAGCAAGTCTTCTTCCGGCGAGCCGCGGCTCCCGGATATCGACGACCATGATTTCACGAAGGGTCCATTCTCCTTGAGCCCCGACCTTCCGGAGGATCGCGAGAACCGCCTGGATGACCGCGATATCAAGCTGGACGATGCGCCCCGTTCCGGCTTCGTCGCGCCCGACCGCGCGGCCGTCGCCAACGATGATCGCCAGAACGTCGGCGTGATGCTGCAGGCTCTTCAGGTTCGCCCCTCTCGCAGCGCTTATGTGTTCGCAACGCTTGCCTCCCTCCTCTGGCTCGGTGGCATCGCCTTCTTCCTTTACTCCCAGGGCATTGTGACGCCCGAGCAGCTCACTGCCACCTTCTCGACTTCGCAGCTCGCCCTTGGCGCTGTGGCCCTGATCGCGCCGCTCTTCCTGTTCTTCATTGCTGCGATGCTCACCATCCGCTCGCAGGAAATGAAGATGGTCGCGCGTGCCGTCGGCGAAGTGGCCGCGCGTCTCGCTCAGCCCGAGAACTTCTCCACCGATGCCGTTCTCTCCGTTTCCCAGGCCGTGCGCCGCGAAGTGGCTGCCGTTGGCGATGGCGTAGAGCGTGCGCTGGCACGAGCCGGCGAACTGGAAACCCTCGTCCGCAGCGAGATTTCCACTCTTGAACGCGCCTATTCCGACAACGAGATCCGCATCCGCTCCCTCATCGACGAGCTTGTCGCCCAGCGCGAGGCCGTCGTTTCCAATGCGGAGCGCGTGCGTGGTGCCATCACCGGCGCTCACCAGAACCTGATCCAAGACCTCGATATGGCCAGCGAGCGCGTCGTCACCGCCGTCAGTGGCGCGGGCGACAAGGTCACTGGCTCCCTCGAACATCAAGGCGAGCAGATCACCCAGGCCCTCGGCCGCGCCGGCGAACGCGTCGTCGAGGAGATGGCGAGCCGCGGCGTCGAACTCGTGGAACGCCTTTCCGGCGCCAGCGAGGAGATCCGCAACGGCATCGCCGATGTCGGCACCACTATTACCACTGCCCTTGAGAGCAAGGCGCAGGACATCACCGGTGCCTTCGAGCGCACCGGCGACGTTCTCACCCGTCACCTGCAGGAAGGCGCGAGCCAGGTGACCCGTACGCTGGCCGAAACGGGCCGTGGCGTGATCGACGCCCTCGCCCAGCAGGGCAACGACGTGCGAGAGGCCTTCGAGGAGACCGCCAAGAGCCTTGAAGAGAGTTTCGCCCATCGCGGCAGCGAGATCACCGAGAAGCTGGCGGCCACCGGCGGCGTCATCGCCGACGACATCTCCGCCCGCACCGCCGAGATGCGCGATCAGATTGCAGCAGCGGGCCTCTCCGTGAGCGAAGAGCTCATGGCACGCGGCACCGCCCTGCGCGAGCAGCTCGCCACCACCGGCTCGGATGTGGTCAACGACATCATCACCCGCGGCAACGAGTTCCGTGAACACCTGGCGACCACTGCCTCTGAGGTCGGCAGCCAGATCACGCTGCGCGGCAACGAGGTGCGCGAGCATCTCGAAGGCGCCGTGCGCATGGCCGACGAGTCCATCGGCAGCCGCGTCGAGGATCTCGCTGTGCGTCTCGAAACCGCGAGCCAGCGCGTCAGCGAGTCCGTCACCGTTCAGGGCCAGGCGCTCGAGAACAACCTTGCCCAGGTCGGCGAACGCATCTCCTACCTCTTGGGCTCCAAGGTCGAGGAATTCCAGGCGACCTTCGAAACCCGTGGCCAGGAGCTGTCTGATACCCTCTCCCGCCATGCAGACGACGTGCAGACCCGCCTCGCCGGGACGGGCAAGGACATCGTGCTCGCCATCGCCACGCAGGGCGCACGCGTCAACGAGGTGCTCAACCGTACGGCGGAAAACCTCACGACGACCGTCGATACCCGCACCCGCGAATTCGAGGAAACCCTCGGCTCTCGCCTCGAGGCCTTCGAGGGCGTCATGGGTCGCGGCGGCGAACTCGCAGACCGCATCTCCCGCGATGTGGGTAACCTGACGGAAACGATCAGCGGCCGCTTCGAAGAGATGGACCGTCTCATCACCGTGCAGGGTCGTACCATGTCCGAGGCCTTCGCCGAGCGCGCTCGCGAAGCGACCTCAGCCATCGAGTCCCAGCTCACGGCGCTCGAGGAACACGCCTCCCGCCGCACGACGGAGATCACCGTCAACTTCGACACCATCGTCGAGCGTGTGGATACAGTCCTCAGCGCCCGCTCCACGGCCCTCAACGAAGCACTCGTCGTGCGCACCGGTGAGATGGCCCGCGTGATGGCCGAAGGCGGCCGCGACGTGGCGAATGCTCTCCAGGCCCGCGTCGACGAGATCAGTCAGGCGATCACCGCCAAGACCAGCACCATCGCCGACACGCTCTCCTCCAAGGCCGAGCAGATCGGCGAGACGCTGGAGGCTCGCGCCAACAGCATCAATGAGATCCTCGGCAACCGCGCCGGCGAGATCACGCAGACGCTCGAAAACCGCATCTCCACGATCAACCAGATCCTCGGCGACCGGGCCGACGAGATCGCCGAGACCCTCGGCGCCCGCGCCTTCGAGATCAACCAGACTCTCGGCGGTCATGTCGAAGCGATTGCCTCGACCCTCGGCAATCGCACGGAGGAGCTGGCAGCCACTCTCGACCAGCGTGTGAGCCAGTTCGAGGATCGCGTGGTCAACCGCCTCGGCGGCGTGGTGGAAGCCATCGACGAGCGCGGCTCGGCGGTCGTCTCCTCGCTCAACAGTCGCATCGGCGAGATCCGCTCCATCTTTGACACGCAGGGCAACTCGCTCATCGAGTCGCTCGGCAATCGTGGCCAGGTGATCGGCCGCGAAGTCACCGCTATCACCGAGAATACCCTGCGCGCCCTTGAGGATCGCAGCCAGACCATGCTGTCGTCGCTCCAGGAGCGCACGATGGAGCTCACCTCGTCCTACATGCAGTCGACGGAAGCCATGCGCGTTGCCCTCGACTCCGGCACGGAGCGCACGGTCGAGACTCTGCTCGGCACGAACGAGCGCCTGCGCGGCGAACTCACCGACGTGCTCGGCCGCCTGGAGGATGCCAGCCGCACCCTGCAGCATGTGGCGGCCTCCGCCAGCAGCAACCTCGGCGCCGTCGAGGATGGCCTGGGCGGCCGCGTGCAGCAGATCGAGACGCTTCTGTCGGAAATCGCCTCCCAGGCGAACCGCGCGTCCGATCAGGTCGCCGATCAGGTCGATGCACTGCGCAATGTGTCCTCCGGCGCGATCCAGCAGGCGATGGACCTCGCACATGCCCTTGAAGATCGCGCTCGCGGGCTCACGGAAACGACCTACGAGCAGATCAACACCCTGACCCAGGCGACTTCCGCCCTGGAGCGTGTCGAGAGCCGCATGACCGAGGCCCTGACCAGCCGCCAGAGCGCTCTGGACGAGCTCCTCGGCCGCATCGAGGAGCGCTCGCAGGATCTCGAATCCGTCACCCGCGCCTTCACGACCCTCGTGGAAGGTTCGCTCCAGAACGCCGAGAACAAGGCTCGCCAGATCGGCTCCGTCCTTGCTGGCGCCGCCGAGACGACCACCCATGCCATCGGCGAACAATTCGAGCGCATTCGCGCCACCACCAGCGTGGAAAGCGAACGCACCGCGGCGACCCTGCGGAACACCTATGAGCAGGCCGCTGCCGAAATGGCCGAGGCGCTCAGCAACGCAACCGCAAAATTCCGCGACGCCATGGGTGAGCTGCGCGGCATGACAGGCCAGATCCAGCGCGAGCTGGAGGCCACCCGCTCCGAGCTACGCCGCGGCGTGGTTGAACTCCCGCAGGAGACGCAGGAGACCACGGCCAATATGCGCCGCGTGGTCGCCGACCAGATCAAGGCTCTCAACGAGCTCTCCGCTCTGGTCTCGCGCTCCAATCGCGTGGTCGATGCGGCTCCCGCCGCCCAGCCCCGCCGCGCTGCGGTGAACGAGACTCCGGTCGCTGCGACCATGGCCGCAGTGGCCGCCGCCGTCGAGCAGCGCATCGCCTCCCCTGCTCCTGCTCCTGCTCCTGCCCCGGCTCCCGCGCCGACAGTGGCCCGCCAGCCCGAGCCTCGCCCGGCACCGGCACCCACGCCTGTTCGTCAGGCTCCGGCTCCGGTGGAGCGTCCCGCTCCTCGCCGTGAAGAGGCCGCTCCCGCTCGCGACACCGGCAATGCCCGTGGCGGCTGGCTCTCGGATCTTCTGACCCGCGCCTCGCGCGATGAGGAAGAGCCCGTTTCCACCCCGGCACGCGGTGGCCGCACCAACAGCCTCGACTCGCTCGACTCGATCTCGGTCGACATCGCCCGCATGATCGATCACGACGCGGCCGTCGAGCTGTGGGACCGTTACCGTCGCGGGGAAACCAATGTGTTCGGCCGCCGCCTCTATACGGCGCAGGGTCAGCAGACCTTCGAGGAGATCCGTCGCAAGTACCGCCGCGACGAGGAGTTCCGTCAGACGGTCGACCGTTACGTGGACGAGTTCGAGCGCCTGCTCGCCGAAGTCTCCCGTGACGACCGCGACTCCACGCTGACGAAGACCTACCTCACGTCGGAAACCGGCAAGGTCTACACCATGCTGGCTCACGCGAGCGGCCGCTTCGAGTAAGACCGGCCCAGACTAGGACAAGAGAACGCGGCCTTTAGGGCCGCGTTTTCGTTTAGCGCATCGTGCGGACCCAGCGGGCCGCGCTAGCGAAAAGTGGACCCGGTTTTCCGCTCGAACGATGCGCTTTCTATGGAAAGGAGCATCGGACCCAAAAGTGCAAATCCACTTTTCTCGTCCGATGCTCTAGTGTTTCTCTATCCCTGCAACACAGCCTCCTCAGGATGAGGGCAGGGTAAAAGCAAATGGCCGGGACGAGCCCGGCCATGACGAAAAACAGCTGAGCAAAGACAAGCAAAAGGCCCCAATTTGATCGGAGCCTTGAACAATTTTCCAAGATAAGACCGAAAGCGCTTAGGTCGGCGCCTGTTCCTTGAGCGGAGCCTGGCTGCTGACATCGCCCGGCTCCTCGCGCCTTGGGAGCGAGCTACCGCTGACCCAGCGCACGATGTCGAGCATCACGACCGAGAGGGCTTCATCAAGGGCGCGGGCGGCATTGGCGGCATCGACCGAGGCGACGGGCGCGCGGGCGCGGAAGATGCGGCCGTTCACGATGCGACCGCTCTGGTCACCCACGATCTTCATCGAGATCTCGACCACCGCCTCGTTCGAAGGCGTTTCAACCTCGAAGCGGCGCAACTCGGAGACAAGCTGGACATCGGCCACCGCGCCGCTGCTGGGCCGCGAGACCCCGCGGAGCTGGGAGGCATTCTCAAAGGTGTTGATCAGGCGCGTCTGGATGAGGCGCGGCAGATTATCGGCCCATTGCCCTCCTCCGATGAAGGAGATGGAGCCGCTCGCATCCTTCACCAGAATCTGCTGACTGGAGAGCGTCTGCAGGGCTGCCGGCTCGTTCACGAGCACCTGGACACCCGCAGCGCCCCTGATACGGGACGTCGGCGCGGAGAGATCATACGTGGCAGGAGCCGGACCCGACGAGCAGGCGCCGGCAAGCGCCGCCAGAAGCACGACAGGCATCAGGCGTCGAAGCGGCCGAGACAGAGCGGTCGGGGGGAAAGACACGGATGATCCACGCATACAGGTTACTTAACGGCGTCCATTGTATTCGGGGAGATTGGGACGGCTACCGAAAAGAAACTGCTGTGGATTACGTTCGATGCTCCGCACCGCGCGGCTGATGTCCCCAAGCGTCCTGCGGCCCTCGACGGCCAGAGCCTCATATTCCCTCAAGCCTGAATCCGTGAAGCGTCCGACCCCGCTCACCACCCCTTCGATACCCTTGGTCCGCTCGTTCAGATCATTGGCCAGGTCACGCACAGAAACGGCAGCGGCCCGGATCTCGTCGAAGGCTCCCTTGCCCGCCTCGCCGGAGGCCGAACCGAGGAACTTCTCGGCGCCGGCCAGAACGCTGTCGATCCGATCGGCAGACTTGTTGAGCTTCTCGGTGATCGACCGCGCTTCCTGGATCGTCTTGTCGATGTCCGGCCTGCGATTGTTCAGGGTATCCATGAAGGCTTGAACGTTATCGACCGTGCTCCTCACCTTGTTCGGATCGACGGCTTTGGTCAGCGTCGAGATCTCGGTGATCGCAGAATCAAGCTTCGGCGCCGTTTCGTTGAGCCGATCGATCAGGCTTGCCGCATCACGCAGGGCCTCGCTCACCACCTGGCGATTCTCGCCCAGAGCCTGGGTGAAGTTGTCCACATTCTCAACGATCCGCGTCACACGCTGCGGCTCGACCGCGCGAACCACCTGATCGACATTGGTTGCAAGTGTATCGAGTTTCTCGGCCAGAGGACCGATCTTCTCGGCCGCCTGCCCCACCTGGGCGAGGAAACGGTCGATGCCCTCCGCGTTCTCCCCCAGAGCCTGGGAGAAGCGCTCCACGTTCTGAACCGTGCGGTTGATGGAACCCTCGTTGTCGGCCACGACACGGCCGACCCGCTCCAGCACGTCATCGGCCCGGCGGGCGATGTTGCGTGCGGTCTCGATCAGGTCCTGGAAATCGGATCGGTCGGCGAAAATGGTGGGCATGGGCTGGCCAGGACCGGCCACGAGCGGAGGAGCACCAGGCTCGCCGCCGGAAAGGCCGATATTCGCAACGCCCGTCAGGCCTTGGTATTCGAGGCGGGCGCGGGTATCGGCACGGATCGGAATATCGCGGCCCACCTGGACGATCGCCACCACACGGCGCGGGTCCTCCGGGAGAAGGCTGATTTCCGTCACCTCGCCCACGCGAAGGCCATTGAAGGAGACCGTGGAACCCTGGGACAGGCCGGATACGGAACCTGAAAAGACAATGCGCACACTCTGCCGTGCCTGTCCCCGGTCGCCACCGGAGAACCAGTAGACGAAGCCGAACGCCGCCGCGATCACCGCCAGTGTGAAGATGCCGATCAAAGCGTAATTCGCACGCGTTTCCATCGTAGTCCCTTACGCGCCGCCGGCGATTGCCGCGCGTGCCCGTTTTCCATGAAAATAAGAGCGGAGCCACGGGTGATCCGATGCCAGCATCGCCTCGATAGGCCCTTCCGCCAGGATCTTGCCCTCACCCAGCGCCGCGATCCGATCGCACACCGTGTAAAGGCTGTCCAAATCATGGGTTACCATGAATACGGTGAGCCCCAAAGTCCGCTGTAACGTCGCAATCAGCTCGTCGAAATCACCCGCGCCGATAGGGTCGAGACCGGATGTCGGCTCGTCGAGAAACACGATGTCCGGATCGAGGGCGAGAGCCCGCGCAAGCGCCGCGCGCTTGATCATGCCGCCCGAGAGTTCGGAGGGCAGCTTGTCCGCCGCATCGGGCTTCAACCCTACCATCTCGATCTTCAGCATGGCGAGCTCATCGAGAAGCCGCTCGGAGAGGTCGAGATGCTCGCGCATGGGAACTTGGACGTTCTGCTTCACGGTCAGCGCCGAGAACAAGGCGCCCTGCTGGAACAGCACGCCCCAGTGCCTCTCCATCATGCGTCGCTCCGAGGGCGACAGCTCATCGAGGTTCTGGCCCAGCACCTCGATGGTGCCTGCGCGCTTCGGGACGAGGCCGAGAATGGCGCGGGTGAGCACCGACTTGCCCTGGCCCGACGCGCCGACAAAGCCGAGAATCTCGCCGCGATAGACGTCGAGATCGAGGCCCTTGAGGATGGTCTTCTCACCGAAGCCGACCTCGATGTCGCGCACGCGGATGATCACCTCGCGATCTTGAGTGGAAGCAGGATGGCGCCGTTCGAGCATCGCTGTCAGTACCTGATGGCCGCGAAGAACATGGCAAAGAGACCGTCGAGCACGATGACCATGAAGATGGCCTTCACCACCGAGGAGGTCACGTGCCGGCCGAGGGACTCGGCGGAGCCCGCCACCGCCAAGCCTTCCAGCGTGGCGATGATGCCGATGACCATGGCCATGAAGGGCGCCTTGATGAGCCCGACCATGAAGGTGTTGAACCCGATCGCCGCCCGCAGGCGGGTCAGGAACACATCGGGGCTGATGTCGCCATAGACCCAGGACGTGATCCCGCCCCCAAGCAGCGCCGCAATCGAGGCGAGGAACGTGAGCAGCGGCAGGCCAATGATGAGGGCGAGGATTCGGGGCAGGATGAGCACCTCGATGGGATCGAGCCCCATGACTCGCAGGGCATCGATCTCCTCACGCATTTTCATGGAGCCGATCTCGGCAGTGAAGGCCGAGCCGGAACGGCCCGCCACCATGATCGAGGTCAGCAGCACGCCCAATTCACGCATCACCAGAATGCCGATGAGATCGACCACGAAGGGCGTGGCACCGAACTTGACCAGCTGGAAGATGCCCTGCTGGGCGACGATGGCGCCGACGAGAAACGAGATGAGGACGATGATGGGCACGCCGCGATAGGCGATCTGCTCCAGCTGGTTCACTACCGCCGTGCCCCGGAAGCGCCGAGGATGGACGATCACCCGGAGGAAGGCCGATACCAGCTCCCCCAAGAAGGCGACGCCACGCACGAGGTCGTCGCCCGCTCCGGCCACGGTCTGACCCACATCGACCAGGAAATCGACGAAGCGCGAGGGTTTGGACTTCTGCTGCTCCTGGAAACCGCGATAGGCAACCTCGTTCAGAAGGATATGCTGTTCCTGGCTGGCGTTGACGAAATCGGAAGCCAGACCGCCCTCGCCGAGTTCATGACGGGTGCGGTCCAGAACCCAGGCCCCGAGGGTGTCGAGCCGCTGGACACCGCCGAGGTCGATGATGAGGTGATGCCGATCGGCCTGAGCCGCGATCTCGCCTGCCAGGGATTCGACAATGCGCGCATGCTCAGCCGTCCAGGGACCGGACAGCATCGCGGTGACCTTGTTCCCGGCACGCTCTATTTTCAGCTGCGGCTCGTGAGCCAGGGTGCTCTGCGCCACGATCTTCCTTCCGGCATTGATTCCGTTTGGTGATAGCGTGTAGCTGCGTCACAAGTCGAGATGAAGTTCGAGCGCATCGTTCGGAAAAGTGGATTCCGGTTTTCCGCGCCTGACGATGCGCTCTATAGAAGAGGAAAGCATCGGATGGGTCCCAAAAGTGGACACCACTTTTGGGTCCGATGCCCGGAGAAGCCAAGAGAATGCGTCAGCTCACCGTGTCCATCGACCGTTTTCCCATTGCGGGCAAGTTCACCATCGCCCGTGGCTCGCGCACCGAAGCGGTGGTGGTTACGGCGACCATCAGCGAGAACCGCGCCGTCGGGCACGGGGAATGCGTGCCTTATCCTCGCTACGGCGAAACGGTCGAAGGCGTGGCGGCGGCCATCGAGGCCATCCGTCCGCAGATCGAAGCCGGACTGACCCGGGAGGCGCTGCAATCCCTCATGCCGGCGGGAGCCGCCCGCAACGCGGTCGACTGCGCCCTCTGGGATCTCGACGCGAAGCGCTCCGGCATCCGCGCCCATATCACGGCGGGCCTGACCCGCTGGCCGCCGGTGACAACCGCCTACACGATCAGCCTCGACACGCCTGAGGCCATGGCAGAGGCAGCCGCCAAGGCTGCGGAGCGGCCGATCCTGAAGGTCAAGTTCGGCGGGCCCGAGGGCGACATCGAGCGTATCCGGGCAGTTCGCCAAGCCGTCCCGCAAGCAACGCTCATCGCAGATGCCAACGAGGGCTGGACTGACGGTAATATTGAGGCGCATCTCGCGACCTGCGCCGAGGCCGGCTATGCCCTCGTGGAGCAGCCCCTTCCCGCCAAGGCGGATGGGCTCCTCGCCAAGATCGCGCGTCCCGTTCCCATCATGGCCGACGAGAGCGTGCACGACCGGCAGAGCCTGCAGCGGCTGGTGGGGCTTTATGACGTCGTGAACATCAAGCTCGACAAGACAGGCGGATTGACGGAAGCGCTGGCTCTCGCCGATGCGGCGGAGACTCTCGGCTTCCCGCTCATGATCGGCTGCATGGTCGGCACCTCGCTTGCCATGGCACCCGCCATGGTGATCGCGCCGCGCTGCCGCTTCGTGGACCTCGACGGGCCGCTCCTTCTCGCCAAGGACCGGGAACCCGGCCTGAAATACGAAGGCAGCCTGGTCTATCCTCCGGAGCCTGCACTCTGGGGCTGAGCCTTCAGTTTGCCGATCACGATCAGCATGAGAAGGAACCCGATGGCGCCCAAGGGAGCCATCGCGGCGAAGACCAGCGGGCCGGCCTTCTCGTAGATCATGCCGCTGCCGATGGTGGAGATCGCCGTCGTCAGGGCTGCGAGCGAGCCGTAGATGCCTTGAGCCCGCCCCCTCGCCCGCATCGGCGCGAGAGCGGTCAATGCGGCCATGGTGCCGATATGAGTCGCGGCGAAGGACAAGCTGTGCATGGTCTGGAGCACGAGGGTCACGCCCAGTCCCGGCTGAAGGGACATCACGAAGAAGCGGATCGCAGCTGCCGCCGATCCAAGCAGGATCAGCCCCACGCCGGAACCACGCCCGACAGCGCGGCCGAGGAAGATGAACACCAGGATCTCGGCGATCACGCCCGCCGCCCAGAAATAGCCGATGGCGGAATCCGAAAAGCCGAGGGAGCGCCAATGGATGCTGGCGAAGGCATTGAGCGCGCCATGGCTTCCTTGGGTAACCGCACCCGCAATCAGGAGGAGCCACAGGACCTTCGGCAGGGCTGGCGAGGCCTTCTTCTTGTTATCTTGGGTCCTGGACAGATGATCCGGCACCTCGTTCGGTACGGCTGTGAGCGTCGCCGAAATTCCAAGAATCGGGATGAGCGTGAGCGCGAGGACCACCACATTCGGCCCGAAGGCTCCCACGAGATAGCCGGCCAGGATGTTGGTGATGAAGAAGGCAACGGAGCCGCTGCCCCGAATGCGTCCGTAATTGAGGCCCGGATAGCGCTGCACCGCATTCGTCGAGACGAGATCGTTGCCGGGAATGACGGCCGCCTGAGCGAAAGCGACGAGGGCGACGAGCGTAATGATCACGGCACTGCGGTCGGTGAGCATGAGCAGGGGAAAGCCCAGCATCTGACCCATATGGCTCGCCAAGAGCAGCCGTCTTGCGCCGAAGGAGCGGTCGGCCAAGCTCAGCAGCGGAGCCGTTGCGATGATCCGCACGATGATCGGGAGAGCGACCACGAATCCGATGATGGTGGGCGAGAGCGCTTTGCTCTGGAGCCAGAGCGGAAAGAACGGCAGGTAAACGCCGTGGCTCACGAAACTCGCCGCCTGCAAGGCGCCCAGCCGGATTTCGAGGGCTCTGGTCGAGGAGATCAAGGACGGCGCTTTCCAGAATCAGCATAAGTGCGAAAGGCGTCCATTAAAGACAAGTGCACGTGCCAGCCAAGGCCCGGCTGTCATGGATGTGTTGAGAGGAAGCAGAGGGCGATCAGGTGTTCGCGTGAGCCGCCTGGATATTTGAGAAGAACTGCCGGGCGCTCTCATGCCAGGTGAAGGTCTCGCCATAAGCTCTGCATCTGTCCTTGGAAATCTCGAGGGCAGAGAGAGCAGCCTTCCGCAGATCGGCGTCGATAACACCGCAACCCGACGAGCCGACGACGTCCACCGGACCCATCACTGGAAAGGCGGCGATGGGAAGGCCGGAGGCCAGGGCTTCGAGCAGGACGATGCCGAAGGTATCGGTAAGGCTTGGGAACACAAATACATCGGCGGAGGCGTAAACCCGCGCCAGATTCTCTCCGGTGAGAGCGCCAAGGAAGCGCGCCTGAGGATAATGACGCTCAAGATCCTCACGCGCGGGCCCGTCGCCGACGACCACTTTCGTGCCGGGAAGGTCGAGAGACAGGAATGCCGCAAGATTCTTCTCCACCGCCACGCGGCCGACATATAGAAAGATCGGCCCTGCACAATCGAGAACGCGCTCGTGACGTGGGCGGAAGAGCGTGGTGTCGACGCCTCGCGTCCAGCGCACGATATTCTTGAAGCCTCGCGCACTCAGCTCGCGCTCGAGCGAGCGCGTGCTGACCATCATGGCTTTCGCCTCGCGGTGGAACCAGCGAAGAACGCCATAAGACCACTTCTCCGGAACCGGCAGGCGCGCAGAGAGGTATTCCGGAAAGCGCGTGTGATAGCTGGTCGTGAAGGCTCGCCGTTGCCGCTGACAGGCCAAGCGCGCGGAGAAACCGAGAGGTCCCTCGGTGGCAATGTGGACATGATCGGGATCGGTTTGAGCGATCATTCGACCGACGATCTCCGGTCGCGTCAACGAGAGACGAATCTCCGGATAGGTCGGCATCGGGAAGGAGCGAAACCGCTCAGGCGTGAGAAATGAGATCTCAGAGCCGAACAAAGGCGCTTGCTCCGCCATGTATTCGAGCGAGCGCACGACGCCATTGACCTGCGGCCGCCATGCATCGGTGACGATGAGCACACGCATCAGGCGGCTCTCCCGTCGAGAGCAACAGGTTTTTCGATCGAGATTGCTATCTCGGGGCCGGGGCTCGGAAGGCTCCTGCGGCTGGCCTCGCTCCAGCGGATCAGCTCGAGCGCCCCATCGAAGTGTTCCACCACGACCGTGCAGGACTCCACCCAGTCACCCGTATTCACGTAAGAGACGCCGAAGTTCTCGTGCATTGCGGCGTGGTGGATATGGCCGCAGATCACGCCATCCACTTCCTGCCGCCGGGCTTCAGCCGCCAGAAGCTCTTCGAAGCGGCTGATGAAGTTCACCGCATTCTTCACCTTCAGTTTCGCCCAGGCGGACAGGGACCAATAGGTCAGGCCGAGCTTGCGCCGCGCGATGTTGAGATAGGTGTTGACGAACAGGGCCGCCGTGTAGGCCCAGTCCCCCAGGAGCGCGAGCCAGCGGGCGTGGCGCACGACCAGGTCGAACTGATCCCCATGGATCACGAGATAGCGCTTGCCGTCCGCGGTCTCGTGGATGGCATGCTCGGCGAGTTCGATCCCGCCCAGGTTGACGCCGACATAGTCGCGCAGGAACTCGTCATGATTGCCAGGCACGTAGATGAGCGACGAGCCCTTGCGGACCTTGCGCAGCAGCTTCTGCACCACGTCGTTGTGGGTCTGCGGCCAGTACCAGCCCGACTTCAGCCGCCACCCGTCGACGATGTCGCCCACGAGATAGATCGTCTCGGCATCGTAGTATTTTAGAAAATCCAGAAGGGCTTCCGCCTGGCATCCTTTGGTGCCCAGGTGGAGATCCGACAGGAACAATGTACGCACGCGGATCGTGTCCAGGTCCCTCGGCATGCGGCGTCCTCTTTTGATTGGCCTCACGCCAGCCAAACCGGATTCGCATCTCGTCCCCGTGACAATCCGTTTGCAGTTTCATGACAAAACCTGAGGGGTTCCATGAGCATGGCGCAGGTAAGTCGCGCAGATAAGGGCTTCACGCAGGGGGCTTGTCGTGGTTCTTGTGCAACTCCTTGGTGCAAGTGACTCGCTATCGTGAAACCTCTTCTGGGGATCTCCCTCAAAGTCCTGTCAGCCTTCGTCTTCACGATGATGTCGGCAGTTCTCAAGACCCTGATGGATCGCTACCCGACCGGGGAAGTGGTGTTCTTCCGCTCATCCTTCGCCATTCTGCCGCTCTGGGTGTGGCTGACCTGGAAGGGCGACCTGATCAACGGCTTGCGGACGAAGACCGTGCTCGGCCACTTCAAGCGCGGCCTTCTCGGCACGGGCGGCATGTATCTGGGATTTGCCGCCCTCTCCCTTCTGCCACTCCATGATGCGATCGCCATCGGTTATGCATCGCCGCTCATTCTCGTGATCCTGGCGGCCATTCTTCTGAAAGAGGAAATCCGCGCCTACCGCTGGACGGCAGTCGCTGTCGGCTTCATCGGTGTCATGATCATGCTCTCGCCTTACCTGACGCCGGAAACGTTTGCGGGCGGCATTCTGGCCGGACCGTCCCTCGGGGCCATCTGTGCCTTCGCAGGCGCGGTCTGCTCCGCGGGCGCGATGGTCCAGGTGCGACGACTGACCGGAACGGAGAAGACAGGCGCCATCGTATTCTACTTCTTCATCCTGGCCTCAGGGCTCTCGTTCTGCACCATCCTTCTCGGCTGGAACATCCCCGATGCAAAGGATCTCGCCCTATTCACTCTCGGCGGTATCCTGGGCGGGATTGGCCAGATTCTGCTGACCGAATCCTACCGCTACGCAGATGCTTCCGTGATTGCGCCTTTCGATTACACCACCATGGTCTGGGCGCTCCTGTTCGGCTGGCTCATATTCGGGGACCTGCCGACCCCCACCATTCTGGTCGGAGCCGCCATTGTGGCTGCCACGGGCCTCTTCATCGTCTGGCGGGAGCACCGGCTTGGCCTGGAACGGTCCCAGGAACTGAAGGTCGCCTCGCAAAAGCCGGGAGCATAGTCTTAAGGAAAACACTCCCCGCGACCTCTCTGGCCTTGACCCGCCTCGCCTCTTATCTCACAACCGTTTAAAGGAACGGACGTTCGGTTTTTCAGAACAGAGGCATTGTGATGGGCGTCGAAGGCAAAGAGCGGCATCGGGACCTGGAAACGGGTGCGCAGGTTCTGTCCGGGAACATGGGCAAGACGATCCAGCGTCTGCGCAAGGCCTATAACCTGTCCCTGTCGGAGCTCGCTGAGCAATCGGGCGTGGCCAAGTCCATTATCAGTCAGATCGAGCGGAACGAGACCAACCCGACCCTCGCGACCATCTGGCGCCTCAGCCAGGCTCTCGACGTCTCCATCGAGCGGGTGCTGGCCTCGGCGGATGAGGAACCCTTCATCGAGAAGTCGTCAAAGGCCGACACGCCGATCCTTATGTCCGACGACGGCAAGATGAAGCTCGCCATCATCGGCTGGATCAAGACTATCGAGTGGCTGCAATGGTATGACGTGCAGTCCGAGCCGGGCGGCGTGCTCGATTCCGACAGCCACCAGCGGGGCTCGGTGGAGTGCCTTTCCGTCCTCGAAGGCGAGTTCGAGGTCGAGGTTGGCGGCGTCACCCAGCAGGCCAAGGCAGGCGAGTCTTTGCGCTACCGCTGCGACCGCCCCCATTCCGTGCGTTGCATCGGCGACAAGCCCGGCCGCGCCACCATGGTCTGCATCCTCAAAGCCGCCGTGATGGATTGAGGCTTCGCTTCTCCCTCAGCGCCTTCAAGGCTTGGGAGCCTTGTAGCCCTCCTTGGGCGGCAGCGAGAGCAGATACTCGGCTATGGCCTTGCGGTCAGCCTCCGGCAATTGCGCCGTATTGCGGACCACGGAACCCATCGGTCCGCCGACCGTATCAAAGTTCGGCGTCTCGCCCGTCGTGAGCAGGGTCACGAGATCGTCTTGCGTCCAACCACCAATCCCGCTTGGGCTCGGCGTGATGTTCGGCACCGAGCCCCTGCCCTCCGGATCCGGCCCGCCGGCAAAGCGGCGGTCATCGATGATAGCGCCTGCGAAGTTGCGTTCGCTATGGCATTCCGCACAATGGCCCGGACCATTCACGAGATAGGCGCCCCTGTTCCAGCTTTCGGATTTCGAGGGATCCGGCGTGAAGGGCTTGCCATCGAGGAACGCGAGCTTCCAGAGGCCGACGCCACGCCGGATGTTGAAGGGGAACGGCAATTCGTGAGGAAGCGCCCTTCCCTCGACGGCGGGAAGGGTCTGCATGAAAGCGAAAAGATCGGCCAGATCCTCGCGCCTCATGCGCTGGTAAGATGGATAGGGAAAAGCCGGATAGTAGTGCCGCCCGTCCGGAGACGTTCCCTCCTGCATGGCGCGGATGAAATCGGCGGTCGTCCAGGCTCCGATGCCATCCTGTTTGTGCGGCGAGATATTGGGAACGTGGAAGGTTCCGAAAGGGGATTTCAACGCGTAGCCGCCGCCAAGCCGCAGCTTGTCGTCCTGGTTCGGCGTGGCATGGCAGGATGTGCAACCTCCTGCGAAGAACATGACGCGCCCGTTCTCGGGATTGGGCTTGTAGCCGTCCAAAGATGTCGAGGCCTGTGCACGCAGCAACCGATAAGCCGAAGGCGATGTGAACGCCAGAAAGCCCAATCCGCCTAAGATCGCCAGAACGCCTAAGCCCACAATCGCTCTACGCATCGCTCTTCCCGAACTGAATCGGGCGGCCTTTGAAGCCGCCCGCTCGATGGCTCAAAACGCTAAGAGCTCTTCTTGCGGAACTCGTTGTGGCAGGCGCCGCAGCTCTGCATCACCTTCGGCATCTCCGCCTTGAAGGAGGCCTCGTCCGTGATGGAGGCGAGAGCCGTCTTCGCATCCTGATTGAACTTCGTCATGGCCGCGTCGAACTTCGCCTTGTTTTCCCAGATCGACGGCAGGGCTTCCGTATCCCCAACGCCCTTCGTGTTTTCGGGGAAGAGCGTTGCCGCCTTCTGGGAATTATCGGCAAATACCTTGAGACCGGCCTGCACCTTGGCCAGATCGAACGGCTCCTGACCGCGCAGCATGCCGCCGATCGGCCGCGTCTGGGCGGCCATCTGCTTCATCAGGCCCTGGCGCTGCTCGACCACGTCGCTCTGTGCGATGGCCGCAGTGATACCCAGCGCCAGAAGGCTGGCGACGAAAACGGTACGCTTCATGAATGTTCTTCCCTTTATTTTCTTGAGCGGCCGCCGATCCTGGAGGCGGCCGGACGAAACACAGTACTGCACTATTTGTCGCAGCGGAGTAGCCCCGCTTCATACAAATCTCTGTGAGGCCTTACTCGACCGGCTCGCCTGCCGCGATCCAATCCTTGAACCCGCCTTTGTAATGCTCGCGGATGTCACGCCCCGCCGCCTGGGCGAACTCCATGGCACGCACGGACCGGACACCGGCAGCACAGGAAAATACGATGCGCTTACCTTCCGGCAGGGATGAAGGATCGAAGGTCGAGAGAGGATGCGAGACTGCGCCCGGGATATGCCCGGCTGCATATTCATGGGGCTCGCGTACATCGACCAGGAGAATTGAACCATCCTGGAGCCCCTTCTTGACGTCTTCGCGATCGAGGTTGATGACCTGTGGCGCGTTCATGGAAAACCCTCCCTGCAATCACTTCACTCTTATCGGCATTGCAGGGAGGATGGCAATCGACGGCATTCTAGGAAAGCGGAGGAATCCGTAACACCCAACCGGGCTGGATCATATCGGGATCCTTGACCGGCGGGGAATTGGCCTTGACGATCTCGGTGTATTTCGCGCCTTTGCCCTTGCCGTAATGTTTCTCGGCAATCTCCCAGAGAGTATCGCCCTTCTGCACCGTGTACATGGTCGAAGGTGTCGAGGGCTGCTGGATCTTAAGATCGTTCGTATCCACTTCGGCAACGCCATAGGTATTGCCGAGTGACAGAATGATCTTCTCTGCCTCTTCCTGAGTAACGGCCTGACCCGATAGCTTCACCTGATCGCCATTGACTTGGATTCCGAGCTTGCTCGCGTCGAAGCCGTGTCCCTGAACCTCCTGCTGCAGCTTCTCGGGCGTTGCAGCCGCGGCGCTGCCGCCAAAGATCTTGGCGCCAGCTTCCTTGATGAATTTGAATAAACCCATGTGCTTCTCCTCCTGACCTGACCGCTCATGCGGCCAAGCTGAGACGAAGACGCATAGGCGCGGAGAAGAGTTCCGCTCAAGCCAAATTCGAGAACACATCCGCCAGGGACGGCAGCCGATCCTTGAGGCGGAGCAGCGCGATCAACTCGATTTGCACGATGGCCGTGTCAAACTCCGTCTCGGCATCATGTTCCAGCCGCTCCTCAAAGGCTGCCATGATCTCGTCCTTCGTGCGACCCTTCACGGCCATGATGAAGGGGAAGCCGAATTTCTGCTTGTAGGCATCGTTTAATGCGATGAAGCGATCCCGCTCCTCCTCGGTGAGACTGTCGAGGCCTGCGGAGGATTGCTCGTTGCGGGAATCCGCCGTGAGATCGGCAAGCTTCAGGCGGCCAGCGAGATCGGGATGCGCGCAAATGAGCGCGAGCTTCTGATCACGTGTCGCTTCCGAGAGCATATGCACCATGGAAGCATGCAGTCCTTCCGCCGTGTCCTGAGCCGTCGTGAAACCGGCATCATAGGCACGCTCCGCGATCCACCGCGAATGCTCGAACACATCGCCGAACAGTTCCACGAAAACCGCCTTGCTCATGGTGCTGGGCTTGAGGCTCACCGGGCGATGATAACGGATCCAGAGCCGGGCAATGTCGATGCGCCTGGCGATCCAGACGTCATCGTGAGACGCGACATAATCGAGAAAACGCGCAAGCGCCGCAGCACGTCCGGGGCGGCCGGCGAGTCGGCAATGAAGACCGACCGACAACATCTTCGGCGCATGTTCACCCTCGGCATAGAGCGTGTCGAACGAGTCCTTCAAGTAAGCGAAGAACTGATCGCCCGAATTGAAGCCCTGCGGCGTCGCAAAGCGCATGTCGTTGGCGTCCAACGTATAGGGCACGATGAGTTGCAGGTGATGACCATGCTGCTCCCAATAAGGAAGTTCATCGGCATAGGAATCCGCGCTGTAGAGGAAGCCTCCCTCCTCCGCCACGAGACGGTTGGTGTGCTCCGAGGTGCGGCCCGTATACCAGCCGAGCGGACGCTCGCCGGTCACCTCGGTGTGGATGCGGATTGCTTCCCTCATATGCGCCCGCTCCTCCTCGGAGGAGAAGTCGCGATAATCGATCCATCTGAGGCCGTGGCTGGCGATCTCCCAATCGGCTTCCTTCATGGCTGCCACTGCTTCCGGGTTGCGCATGAGCGCCGTCGCAACACCATAGACGGTGACCGGCATCTTGCGCTCCGTGAACATGCGCCACAAACGCCAGAAACCCGCGCGGGAGCCGTATTCGTAGATCGATTCCATGCTCATGTGCCGCTGGCCGGGCCAAGGCTGCGCACCGACGATCTCGGAGAGGAAAGCTTCCGACGCACGGTCGCCATGGAGGACGTTGTTCTCGCCGCCTTCCTCATAATTGATCACGAACTGAACGCAGATCCGCGCATCGTCCGGCCAACGCGGATGAGGTGGATTGCGCCCGTAACCGACGAGGTCGCGAGGATAGGTGGTCTCGGGCATGTCTTAGCTTCCGCGATAGGTGGAATAGCTCCAGGGAGAGACGAGGAGCGGCACGTGATAATGGCCATCGGTCTCGGCGATGGTAAAGCGGATGGGAACGATGTCCAGGAAAGGCGGATCAGCCGTCGGCGTCCCGATCGCCTTGAAATAAGCACCGACCTCGAACACGAGCTCATAAGTGCCGGCGCGAAAGGACTCGCCAACCATCAGAGGCGCATCGGTACGGCCATCCGCATTGGTGACGGTACGCACGACGGAACGACGGCTTCCGTCCTCAATGGCAAAGAGCTCGATGGCGACACCCTTTGCGGGCTTGCCGTTGACATTATCCAGAACGTGGGTGGACAGGCGGCCCATGAAACCTCGCGAGCGTGACAAGAGGCCTTGAATCTTCGGGCCTTACGCTCCGTCGTCAAGCGCCCAGCCACCATAAGCTGGAAAGCGCAGGATTCCAGGAGCAGTTCCTGTTGAAAAAGGCCTAAGGAAGGCCTTTCGCAATCGAGTCCCCCGCCCTAGGCTAAGGCTTCTTTCATCGTGACAGTGGCTGCATGATCGACCCGCAAATCTCCGAATGGATCAGTCAGATCCTGCGTTGGACCCATGTGATCACGGCAATCGCCTGGATCGGCTCCTCCTTTTACTTCATTCATCTGGACCTGAGCCTGAAGAAGCGGGAGGGGCTGCCTGAGGGCGTCGGCGGCGAGGCCTGGCAGGTCCATGGCGGCGGCTTCTACAATATGCGCAAGTACCTCGTTGCGCCGCCCGAACTGCCGAAAGAGCTCACCTGGTTCAAATGGGAGAGCTATTCCACATGGATCAGCGGCTTCTTCCTCATCGTCTGGGTCTATTATCTCCATGCCGATCTCTACATGATCGACCCCGCCGTTCGTGCGCTCGCGCCCTGGCAGGCCTCAGTCATCGGCATTGGAGCCCTGGTGGTGAGTTGGTTTGTCTATGAAGGCTTGTGCCGCTCTCCGCTCGGCAAGAACGGCCTCGTACTCGGCATCGCGCTTTTCGTTTATATCCTTCTTGCTGCTTTTGGCTTCACGCAGGTCTTCAACGGGCGCGCGGCCTTCCTTCACACAGGCGCGATGATCGCCACCTGGATGTCGGCGAGCGTGTTCTTCATCATCATCCCAAACCAGAAAAAGGTGGTGGCCACCCTGCTGGCCGGAGGCTCGCCCGACCCGAAGCTCGGCAAGGAAGCGAAGCTGCGCTCAACGCACAACAACTACCTGACGCTGCCCGTCATCTTCCTGATGCTGTCGAACCACTATCCGCTGGCCTGGTCATCCCGCTACGCAGTGGGCATCATCGGCCTCATCCTGATCGCCGGCGCGGTGATCCGGCATTTCTTCAATTCCCAGCATGCGGGCAAGGGCTCACCCTGGTGGACCTGGGGCGTGGCCGCCGCCGCCATCCTCGCGGCGATCTGGCTTTCGATTATCGGCAAGCCCGGCAATGCTAACCTGGCGGATGGCTCGGCAACGGCGGCTCCTGCGGCCGCCTTCGAGGAAGCCACCCTCGCGATCCAGTCCCGCTGCTCCATGTGCCATGCGGCCGAACCCGTGTGGGACGGCATCGCCATCGCCCCAAAGGGCGTGCGCCTCGATACGCCGGAGGAGATCGCCCGCCATGCGGAACTCATACGGGTTCAGGCCGTGCTGACCCACGCCATGCCGCCGAACAACATCACCGAAATGACGCTCGACGAGCGCAAGGCAGTCGCAGCCTGGCTGGCAAGCCGCTAATCCCCCTTCAATTCGTGCAGTCCCGCACCAAGAACAATCCAACGGAGGATCACCCATGTCCGAGCTCACCTTGAAGACGGCCCAGACCATTGCCGAAGCGACCCTCAAGACCGCCCGGGAGAAGTCGTTCAAACCGCTCGCAGTGGTTGTCTATGATGCGCGGGGTTCCCTGAAGGCCCTGCTCGCCGAGGACGGCACGAGCCTCAAACGCGCGGAAATCGCCATGGGCAAGGCCTATGGAGCATTGGCTCTCGGCGTGGGTTCGCGGGCACTCCACAAAATGGCGACCGACCGCCCCTATTTCGTCTCCGCGGCCACCCATGCGGTGGGCGGACAGCTCATTCCGGTGCCCGGTGGCGTGCTGATCAAGGATTCCCAGGGGGATATCCTGGGGGCGGTGGGCGTGTCGGGCGACACCTCGGATAACGATGAAATCGCCGCAGCGGGCGGAATCGCAGCCGCCGGGCTCGTTTTCGACACCGGGGCGTAACTTCTCCACATCCGGCTCCCTTACCAACCCAGGGTTTCAGGGCCGGAGGGGGATAGTACTGGACATAAACAGTTGATTGATCAACAAATAGGACAAGGTTACTGCCTTATCGGCTCTGACCGAGACATTCCAAGACACTAAGAGAAAATCAGAAAGGGAACGCGTCCGATGTCATCATGGATCAAACGCACGGCGCTGGCTGCCGTCGCCACGGCCGCCCTCATGGGCGCCATGAACCCCGCCTTCGCCGAGGTCGTCTACAACCGCGCCAATTCCGGCGAGCCTGAGACCCTCGATACCCACAAGACCTCGACCGTGCAGGAAGCGCATATCCTGCGCGACATGCTCGAAGGCCTCGTGACCTACAACGCCAAGGGCGAAGCCGTTCCCGGCCAGGCCGAAAAATGGGAGGTTTCCGACGACGGCAAGACCTACCGCTTCACGCTCCGCGATGGCATCAAATGGTCGAACGGCGATCCTGTGACGGCCGAGGACTTCGTCTTCTCCTACCGCCGCATCATGGATCCGGCCACGGGCGCGAAATACGCGAATATCCTTTACCCGATCAAGAACGCCGAGAAGATCAACAAGGGCCAGGCCAAGCCTGAAGAGCTCGGCGTGAAGGCCGCCGACGCCAAGACGGTCGAGATCACGCTGGAAGCTCCGACCCCCTATTTCATCGAGCTGCTCACCCACCAGACCAGCCTGCCGGTGCACAGGGGATCGGTCGAGAAGTTCGGCAAGGATTTCGTGAAGCCGGGCAACATGGTGACGAACGGCGCCTACAAGCTCGCCGAGTTCGTGCCGAACTCTCATATCAAGCTCGTGAAGAACGAGAACTACTACGACGCCAAGAACGTCCAGATCGACACGGTCAACTACTTCCCGACCCCCGACTTCGCCGCGATGGTCCGCCGCTACGAGGCCGGCGAACTCGACACCACCGACGACGTGCCTGCCGACCAGATGAAGTCGCTGAAAGAGCGCTTCAAGGATCAGGTCAAGCTCGGCCCGTATCTCGGCACTTGGTACCTCGTCGTGAACTCCTCCAAGGCTCCGTTCAACGACGTGCGCGTGCGCCAGGCACTCTCCATGCTGGTTGACCGCGAGTTCATCGCCGAGCAGATCTGGGGCCAGACCATGCAGCCGGGCTACTCCTTCATGCCTCCGGGCGTGGGCAATTACGGCGAGCCGGCCTACATGGACTACAAGGACACCTCGCCGATCGACCGCGAGGACAAGGCCAAGGCGCTCCTGAAGGAAGCCGGCTTCGGCCCTGGCAAGCCGCTGAAGGTTGAGATCCGCTACAACACGACGGACAACAACCGCAACACGGTCATCGCCGTCGCCGAGCAGTGGAAGGCAGCCAACATCGAGACCTCCTTCATCAACACGGACGGCAAGACCCACTTCGCGCACCTGCGCGACGGCGGCGACTTCGACGTCGCCCGTTACGGCTGGATCGCCGACTACTCGGATCCGAACAACTTCCTGTTCCTGCTTAAGAGCGACAACAAGGGCTTCAACTACGGCAAGTACAACAACCCGCAGTTCGACAAGCTCCTCGACCAAGCCGCGACCGAGCTCGACCTGAAGAAGCGCGCCGACCTCATGAAGCAGGCCGAGGCGATCCTGATGAAGGACATGCCCTGGATCCCGATCATGTACTACGGCAAGAGCAACCTGATCTCGCCGAAGATCAAGGGCTTCGTGCAGAACACGCGGGGCGTCTATCCGACGCGCTTCCTTTCCAAGACGCAGTAAAATATTTGCGCTATGGGGGCGGCCTGAAGCTCAGGCCGCCCTATCTTTTTGTGTTATCGTATATCAGTAGGAGGAGCATCCATGCTCTCCTTCATCCTCCGCCGCTTCCTGTCGGCGATCCCGACGCTGTTCATCATCGTCACGATCTCGTTCTTCCTGATCCGTCTCGCGCCCGGTGGCCCATTCGACCTCGAACGTCCCCTCGAGGCGAAGGTGATGGAGAACCTCAACCGGATCTATCAGCTCGACAAGCCACTGATCGAGCAATACTGGCTCTACCTGAAGGCCGTCATGCACGGCGATTTCGGCCCATCGTTCATCCTGCGCGACTTCTCGGTGGCCGAACTCTTCGCCCGCGGCCTTCCTGTTTCCGTGACCTTGGGCTCACTGGCGCTATCGCTCGCCATCCTTGTCGGCGGAACGCTCGGCACCATCGCGGCGCTGCGGCAAAACAGTGCCATCGATTATCTCGTCACCGGCATGGGCGCCCTAGGGCTGACCATTCCGAACTTCGTGGTGGCCCCCATCTTCCAGCTGGTATTCGGTCTGGCTCTTGCGTTGCTGCCCGTCGCCGGCTGGGCCGACGGCAATCCGCGCAACTTGGTGATGCCGGTCGTCGTCCTGGCGCTGCCGCAGATCGCGGTTGTGGCACGCATGACCCGTGCTGCGATGATCGAGAACCTGCGCTCGAATCATATCCGCACCTTGCGCTCCCTCGGCCTGCCGACCCGGACTATTGTCGCCCACGCACTTCGCGGCGCTGCCCTTCCGGTGGTGTCTTATCTCGGCCCTGCAGCGGCCGCCCTGCTCACGGGGTCGGTGGTCGTTGAAACGATTTTCGGCCTGCCAGGCATCGGACGCTACTTCGTGGAAGGCGCGCTGAATCGCGATTACACGCTCGTCATGGGCACGGTCGTGGTCGTGGCCATCTTCGTTCTGCTCTTCAACCTCGTGGTCGATATCCTCTACGCATTGATCGACCCACGCATTCGTTATGATTGAGGTGAGCCATGGCTGAAGGCGCTGTTCTTCCTGTCGAGACCATGGCCGGGCCGGTCGTCACCGGCCGCTCCCTTTGGGCGGAGGCCCGTGGTCGTCTCATCCGCAATCGGGCAGCTCTCACCAGCATCATCGTGCTGAGCCTGATCGCACTCGCCTGTATCTTCGGGCCGTTCTTCACCGGCCACCCCTTCGACCGGGTCTATCCTGATTACGTGAAGGTACCCGCGAGCCTCGAAGCTTACCCGAAGGCCGACCAGATCGAGCCGAACATCGAACGTATCGGATCGCGCGTGCGCGCCAAGGCGGAGAACATCGCTATCGACGATGGCGTCGTGCATCTCACTCTCGTGAGCACGAGCACCCGCCCCGTTGACGAGCGGCTTCTGGCCTATTTCGAGCGCTCCGATTTGTTCGGCCCCGCCAAGGTGGTCGAGCGCCAGGAGGAGGGCCGCAGGCTCATCGTCGATGTGCCGGTCCGCCAACAATACTTCTTCTTCGGCACCGACACGAACGGCCGTGATCTTCTCACCCGCACCATGAAGGCTGGGCAAATCTCGCTTGCCATCGGACTGCTCGCCACCTTCGTCGCGATCTTGATCGGCGTGGTCTACGGCGCGACGTCCGGCTATCTCGGCGGCCGCATCGATCTCATGATGATGCGCATCGTCGACATTCTCTACTCGCTGCCGTTCATCTTCTTCGTGATCATGCTGGTCGTGTTCTTCGGCCGCAACTTCATCCTGATGTTCCTTGCGGTCGGCGCGGTGGAATGGCTTGACATGGCCCGCATCGTGCGCGGCCAGACATTGTCCATCAAACGGCAGGAATACGTGCAGGCGGCGGAAGCGTTGGGTGTCGAGACCAAGGGCATCATCCGCCGTCACGTGATCCCCAACACGCTGGGACCCGTCGTCGTCTACATGACGCTGCTCGTGCCGAAGGTGATTTTGCTCGAGAGCTTCCTCTCCTTCCTTGGCCTTGGCGTTCAGGAGCCCAACACCAGCCTCGGTGTCCTGATCTCCGAGGGCGCCAAGAACATCCAGGGCGCCACCTGGATGCTGCTGTACCCGTCCATCACGCTTGTCGCGATCCTGTTCTGCCTCAACTTCATCGGCGACGGCTTGCGCGATGCTCTCGACCCGAAGGATCGCTGACATGACCGAACCCGTTCTTTCTGTCCGCAGCCTTCAGGTCCGTTTCCGTACCGGTGACGGTATTCTCCATGCGGTTAAGGGCATCGATCTCGACATTCCGCCTGGCGAGACCGTCGCCATCGTGGGCGAGTCCGGATCGGGCAAGAGCCAGACCATGATGTCGGTCATGGGCCTGCTTGCCTCGAACGGATGGGCCGAGGGCTCCGTGAAGTATCGGGGGCAGGAACTGATCGGGCTTTCGCCGGAGAAGCTCAACACCTATCGCGGTTCGAAGCTCACCATGATCTTCCAGGAGCCGATGACCTCGCTCGATCCGCTCTATCGGATCGGTGACCAGCTCGCCCTGCCCTTGATGACTCATGGAAAGATGGGCAAGGCGGCAGCGCGCAAGCGCGCCATCGAGCTCTTGGAGCTGGTTCGCATTCCGGATCCTGCTCGCCGCATCGATGCCTATCCGCATGAAATGTCCGGCGGCCAGCGCCAGCGCGTGATGATCGCGATGGCACTCGCCAACAACCCGGACGTGCTGATCGCAGACGAGCCCACCACTGCGCTCGACGTAACGGTGCAGGCACAGATCCTGGAATTGCTGCGTGACCTCCAGAAGCGCCTCGGCATGTCCATCGTGTTCATCACACACGATCTCGGCATCGTGCGCCGCTTCGCCGACTACACCTATGTGATGAAGCGCGGCGAGGTCGTGGAGAGCGGACGCACTGCCGACATCTTTGCGGCCCCCAAGCATCCCTATACGCAGATGCTGATCGATGCCGAGCCCCGGGGCCGCAAGGAGCCTGCACCGGCGAATGCGCCTGTCATTCTGGACGCCAGGAACATCCAAGTGACCTTTGCTCTCGAGAAGAACTTCTTCGGCAAGGCCACGCACATCCTCCGCGCCGTCGACGACGTGAGCCTGACCGTGCGGGCCGGTGAGACCGTAGGCGTCGTGGGCGAGTCCGGCTCCGGCAAGTCCACCCTCGGACGCGCGATCCTGAAGCTGCAGCCCGCCTCCGGCATGGTGCGCTTCGAGGACCGCAATCTCATGCCGCTCGACCGTGCGGGTATGCGCCCCTTGCGCCGCCACCTGCAGCTCGTGTTCCAGGATCCCTTCGGCTCCCTTTCCCCGCGCATGACGGCGGGCGAAATCGTGACCGAAGGCCTGCTCGTCCATGAATCGAGCATCTCCCGAAAAGAGCGCGACCGCCGCGCGGCGCAGGCCTTCGAAGAGGTGCAGCTCGATCCGGCCTGGCGCAACCGCTTCCCACACGAATTCTCGGGCGGCCAGCGCCAGCGCATTGCGATTGCCCGCGCGATGATCCTGCATCCGAAGCTCGTGGTGCTCGATGAGCCGACCTCGGCCCTCGACCGCTCCGTGCAGAAGGAAATCGTGGAGCTGCTGCGCAACCTGCAGAAGGCGCATGGTCTGGCCTATGTGTTCATCAGCCATGACCTCGCCGTCGTCCGGGCGCTGTCGGATGAGATCATGGTCATGAAGACCGGCAAGGTGGTGGAGCGCGGCACGGCCGAAGAGATCTTCGAGCGCCCGCGCGAGGCCTATACCCGCGATCTGATCGCGGCCGCCTTCCTGGCCGAGCGCGAAAGGACCGAGACCAGGAGCCGACCCCTGGCCTCCTGAGCTGGAACCGAAGCCCATGGCGCGGATTTGATCTTTGTTCACCGCATGATCATGCGGTGAACCGGTATCCACTTCACCGGATCATGCTCTGGCGCCATGGCAAAGCTCGCATCCTATCGCGCCAAGCGCGACTTCACCCGAACCTCCGAGCCGAAGGGCAAAGCCACCCGGCACAAAGGTTCATCCTTCGTCGTTCAGAAGCACGCCGCATCCCGTCTGCATTACGATTTCCGCCTTGAGCTCGACGGTGTGCTCAAGAGCTGGGCCGTTGCGAAGGGGCCGAGCCTCGTCAAGGGCGAGAAACGCCTCGCGGTCCATGTGGAGGACCACCCGCTCGACTATGCGGATTTCGAAGGCCTTATCCCCGAAGGACAATATGGTGGCGGAACGGTCCTGGTCTGGGATCGCGGCATCTGGGAGCCGGAGGGTGATCCCCACGATGGCTATGACAAGGGCCGCCTCACCTTCCGCCTCGACGGAGAAAAGCTCCATGGCACATGGCATCTGATCCGCATGGCGAAGCGTCCTCGTGAACGCCAGGAGGCCTGGCTGCTGATCAAGGCGGATGACGCTTATGCTCGAGCGGAGAACGATCCGGACATTCTCGAAGAAGCGCCACTCTCGGTAAAATCCGGCCGCTCCATCGAGGAGATTGCCCCAAGCCCAACGGCCAAAGCTGCGGTGAAGCGAAAAGCCGCTTCGAAGAAGCCTGCAGCCTCTTCATCGAAAAAGTCGGCATCACCTGCGAAGCGCACCACCGCTGCCAAGGCGACCAAGGCAAGCGATGTGGAGGTCGCTGGCATTCCTCTCACTCATCCCGAGCGCGTACTGTGGGAGGAACAGGGCCTCACCAAACAGGCGCTGGCTGAGTTCTATGCCGACATCGCCGATTGGCTGCTGCCGCATCTCGTCAACCGTCCTCTCACCCTGATCCGCTGTCCTTCCGGCGCGCAGAAGAAGTGCTTCGTCCAGCGCCATTCCTGGGCCGGCATGAACCCGGCAATCCATCGCACCATGGTACCGGACAAGCCAAGCAAGCTGGAAGTACTGACGGTCAGTGACATTCAGGGTGTCATCGCCCTCGTCCAATCCGGTGTGCTGGAGATGCATGTCTGGGGCGCGACACTGGCCGATCTGGAAAGACCCGACAGATTGATCTTCGATTTCGATCCCGGGGAAGGCGTGGAATGGCGCCAGGTGATCGAAGGGGCCTTTGCCATTCGGGAGCGCTTGAAGGTACTGGGCCTTGTGAGCTTCTTGAAGACGACAGGCGGAAAAGGCCTGCACGTCGTAGTGCCCTTGAAGCCCAAGGCTCCCTGGAAGGAGGCGCTGGCGTTTACGCGCAGCATGGCGGAAGCGATGGCGAAGGACGAGCCGGACCGCTACACCACCACATCGGTCAAGAACGAACGCCAGGGCCGGATCTTCATCGACTACCTGCGCAACAACCGCGAAGCCTCCGCCGTTGCGCCCTACTCCACCCGCTCACGCCCCGGCGCACCCGTAGCGACACCTGTTGCGTGGGATGAACTGACGCCAGGCCTCAAGCCGAACGGCTTTACTGTGGAGAATTTAGGTGTGCGCCTTGCCGCCTTACGCCAGGATCCCTGGGCTGAGATCGCCAAGGTCGATCAGGTCCTGCCTGACGTGAAACGCACGAAGCGCACTTCTCAGAAGAAAGGCGCCTGAATCCCTTCAACCTTTAACGCCTCCTGCACGGCCGGACGCGCAATCACCCGCTCGGCCAAAGCATTCAGATTGGAGAGCGAGCGGGGCGGGCGAGGCATGCCCCTGCCCCAGCGGATCAGCATGAACAGGAAGAGATCCGCGGCGGAGAACCGATCTCCAAGGAGCCATGTCTTGTCACCGAGTTGCTCGGAAATCACATCGAACATCCGATAAAGGCGCTTCTCGGCAGCCTGCTTCGCGGCAGGTGCAACGGCCTCGTCGCTCACGTGCTCATGAGGATAGAACCAGGCGCGATACTCAGCCTGCGGCGTGTTGGTCAGATGCACCATCCACTTGTAGAACTCCGCCCGTTCCTTGGTGCCCACAGCCGGGGCAAGACCGGCCTGCGGGAACTTGTCGGCAAGGTGCAAGGCGATGGCTGCGGTCTCGAACAGCACGAGATCGTCGTCCACCAGCACGGGGATACGGCCGTTCGGGTTGAGTTTCAGATATTCAGGGCTCTTCTGGGCATTGTTGCCCCGGTCGACGAGACGCATCTCGAAAGGCACGCCGATCTCCCGCAGCATCATGTGCGGCAGCAGGCTGGCATTGCCGGGATAGTAGTAGAGAGCCAACATCGCGAGGAACCTTTCGTGACCTGAGCCCCTCCTTCGTAAGGAGCGATCCGCTGTGCGTAAAGGTGCGTGAAGCCGCCATCCATATCTTCCTTTCGAGGGCCAATGCCCTATCGTCCTGAAAGAACCGAGGAGTGCCAGGAATGACAGATCATGCACACCGCATCATCGCGAAGTTGCAGGTCAAACCGGGAGAGCGCGTGAAGCTGAAGGAGCGAGATCCACGGGATTCCAGCCTCTTCGGCGACGAGCAGGAAACAAAAGCCGCAACCGCTGCCCTCGCAGAGGACATCGATGTGCTGCAGGACAGGCTTTATGCGGAGGGTTCGCGCGCCCTCCTCGTCGTCCTCCAGGGCACCGACACCTCCGGCAAGGATGGCACCATCCGCGGCGTCTTCAATGCCACCGGGCCGCTGGGTGTCTCCGTCACCGCCTTCGGGGTGCCGACGAAAACGGAGCTGGCGCACGACTATCTCTGGCGGGTGCACGACGCCTGCCCCAGGCGAGGCACCATCGGCATCTTCAACCGTTCCCATTATGAGGACGTGCTGATCGCGAAGGTGAGGAACTTCGCCTCGAAGGAAGCGATCGAGCAGCGCTATGATCAGATCAACGCGTTTGAGAAGATGCTGCTCGAGAATGGCACGACCATTCTCAAGTTCATGCTTCACATCTCGAAGGACGAGCAGAAGGAGCGGCTCCAGGAACGTCTCGACGATCCGAGGAAGCACTGGAAATTCAATCCTGGCGATCTCGATGACAGGAATTACTGGGACGAGTACCAGGAAGCCTACGAGACCATGCTGCGCCGCTGCTCGACGGAGCATGCTCCCTGGTACGTCATTCCGGCCGACCGGAAATGGGTGCGCAACGCAGCCATCGCCTCGATCGTCAAGGCGACCCTTGAGGAGATGAACCCGCAATATCCGAAGGCGCCGTGGAATCCGAATGACTTCGTCATTCCCTGACCCGAATGCCACCTTCGTCGAAGGCCCTTGCCGAGATGGGGTTTCAGCGCGACAATAA
This sequence comes from Microvirga medicaginis, assembly GCF_052658925.1. Lineage (NCBI taxonomy): Bacteria > Pseudomonadati > Pseudomonadota > Alphaproteobacteria > Hyphomicrobiales > Methylobacteriaceae > Microvirga > Microvirga medicaginis. The sequence goes on from NZ_JBQWEL010000009.1 coordinate 96,824, forward strand.
TCTTATGAAAAGCATCCTCGTTCCCATCGAAGACCATGGTCAGATTGAGAGCCAGCTCGAAGTGGCCCTCCTCCTGGGTCGTACCTTTGACAGCTATATCGAGGGTCTGGCGATCACCCCCGATTACCCCGTCGTTCTGCCGGTGGACATCGCCATCGGCGTCCCATCGCCCCTCACCCCTGAAAACCGCTTCGAGATGGCGCGCGGTTGCCGCGAGCGGTTTGAGGGGTTCATGGCCACCAAGCAGATTTCGCGTTCTTCAGTAGGCTTGGCCGGCCTGAGCTTCGGCTGGCGCCAGGACGGGCTGATGGAAGATGCCTTCCTTGGCGCATATGGCCGGGTTTTCGACACCGTCGTGGTCGGCAGACCCGATGGCTCGAACGGGCAGACGCGGCTTTCAACGGTCGAAGCTGCCCTTTTCGAAACGGGCCGCCCGGTTCTGATCGCTCCGCCGTCCGTACCTCGCACCTTCGGCGAAGTCGCCGTGATCGCCTGGAACCGCAGCACCGAGACAGCCCGTGCGGTGCTGGGTTCCATTCCGCTTCTCAAGAAAGCGCGTCGCGTCGTGGTACTGGAACTCGAGGATTGGGGGGTTCCTGGCCCCTCGGGGTCGGAACTCGCTCGCTCCTTGCGGATGCATGACATCGCTGCCGAGGCCATGACAGCTCCAGACCCTTCGGACAAGCCGGGCGAGACCATTCTGGCCGAGGCCGCCTCCCTCGGCTGCGACCTCCTCGTCAAGGGCGCTTATACCCAAAGCCGCCTGCGGCAGATGTTCTTCGGCGGAGCGACGAGCCATATCCTGAGCAACACGACGATCCCCGTTCTGATGGCCCATTGAGAGTGAGGGCCAGACCATGTTTCGGGATGTCTCCGTTGTTCTGGATGAACGCTTTCGCCGTCTGATCATTGGCTCCGCGCGACTGGAGAAGCTCGCGGAGGGCTGCCGCTGGGCGGAAGGCCCTGCCTATTTCCCGGCTGGCCGCTATCTCGTCTGGAGCGATGTCCCGAACGATCGCATGATGCGCTACGACGAGACATCGAACACGGTCAGCGTGTTTCGGAATCCGTCCGGTTATTCCAATGGAAACACGGTCGACCGGCAAGGCCGCCTCGTGACCTGCGAGCACGGCAACCGGCGCGTGACGCGGACGGAGCATGACGGTTCGATCACGGTCATCGCGAGCCATTATGACGGGAAGCGTTTCAACAGCCCCAACGATGTCGTGGTGAAATCAGACGGCTCGATCTGGTTCACGGACCCGGCTTACGGCATCGACTCCGATTACGAAGGCCACAAGGCGGAGAGCGAGATCGGCGCCTGCCATGTCTATCGCGTCGATCCGCAGAGCGGCGCTGTCAGCATTGTGGCGGATGATTTCGTCCGCCCCAACGGCCTTGCCTTCTCGTCGGATGAGAAGCGTCTTTATATCGCTGATACGGGCGCGACGCACGTTGCCGACGGGCCGCGCCACATCCGCGTGTTCGATGTGGGCGAGAACGGCAAGCTTAAAGGCGGCGATGTCTTCGCTACCTGCGCCAGCGGTCTCTTCGACGGGTTCCGGCTGGACGAGGCGGGACGGATCTGGACCAGCGCAGGTGACGGCGTCCATTGCTACGAGAGCGACGGTACGCTCATCGGCAAGATCCTGGTGCCGGAAGCGGTAGCCAATGTGGTCTTCGGTGGCGTGAAGCGCAACCGCCTCTACATCTGCGCCACCACGTCGCTTTATTCCATCATGCTTCCGGTGAATGGGGCGAGGACCTTCTAAAGAAGTCTTGTGAATAGCGCCCTCTTCCCTCATGTATGCGCGCCATGAGTCACTCTGCCTCCCAATCCGCGAAAATGGTGCGTTCGGGCGCGCTCGTCGGCATCGGCCTGATGCTGCTCGGCACCTTCATGTTTTCCGTCAACGACGTGATGGGCAAGTGGTTCGTTGCCACTTATTCCGTCGGCCAGGTTCTGCTGTTGCGCGGTGTCGCGGCACTGGCCGTTCTTCTTCCGATCATGCGGCAACAGAACATCCCGATCAAGATTCCGCCGCAACCGGGGTTTCACGCCTTCCGGATCCTGCTTTCGACACTCGAAGTGTCCTGCTTCTATTGGGCGGTCACCTACCTGCCGCTCGCGGATGTGATGACCTATTACCTCGCAGGGCCGATCTATGTCGCAGCCTTCGCGGTGTTCTGGCTGGGCGAGAAGATCGACAAGCCGCGCATCCTCGCGATCGGCGTCGGTTTCGTGGGCGTGCTGATCGCGCTTCGCCCCTCACCGGCAACGATCTCCTGGCCAGCCCTTATCGCCCTGGCAGGCAGCATGTTCTATGCGCTCCTGATGATCACGACCCGAAAGCTGCGTAACACCGACGACGGAACACTGGTATTCGGGCAGATGCTCGGCAACGTGATCTTCGGCCTCGCCGTTGCGCCTTTCGCATGGGTCACGCCGGGATGGCTCGACCTGGCTGGCCTGTTCCTGTTGGGTGTCGTGTCGATGGCGGCCCATGCCTGCGTCAACCGCTCGCTGAAAATTGCTCCGGCCTCTGTCGTCGCGCCATACCAATATACGCTCATCATCTGGGCGATTGTGCTGGGTTATCTCGCCTTCGGCGACATCGTCGAGTTCTGGACTCTTGTGGGCGCAGCCGTGATCTGTACGGCTGGTCTGGCGCTGCTGCTTCTCGAACATGAAGCTGCGCGCCGCGGGCGCGTCCCTAAGGATATCGAGGAGCCCGTGCTGCCGGAAGCTTAACCCAAAGACCAACGCGCTCTCCACAGACTGCCCAACAATCGCGCTTGACAGTTTCCGCCACGGGACCGCCAAATGGTGCAACAAAAACACACATGGGGAGTGCGATGCGCCTCAAGCTCAAAATCGCTGCCGCAACGGCAGGAATTCTGTTCGCCTCTGTGGCTTTCGCCCAGGACATCAAGATCGCCCTGATTGCCGGCAAAACCGGTCCGCTTGAAGCTTATGCCAAGCAGACAGAAGCCGGCTTCATGATGGGCCTTGAGTACCTCACCAAGGGCACCATGGCGTTGAACGGCCGAAAGATCTCCGTGATCGTCAAGGACGACCAGCTGAAGGCCGACCTCGCCAAGACGCTGCTGGAGCAGGCCTATAACGACGACAATGTCGACATCGCTGTCGGCACCACCTCCTCCGCTGCCGCGCTCGCCATGCTGCCGGTTGCGGAAGAGAACGGCAAAGTGCTGATCGTCGAACCCGCCGTGGCTGATGCGATCACCGGCGAGAAATGGAACCGCTTCATCTTCCGCACCGCCCGCAACTCCACGCAGGATGCCTATGGCGCTGCAGCGGCCATTCCGGCCAGCGGCGATGTTTCCATCGCGACGCTCGCGCAGGACTACGCCTTCGGCAAGGACGGCGTGGCTGCTCTCAAGAACGCGCTCGCCGAGATCCGCCCGAACGCGAAGGTGGTGTTCGAGGAATATACACCTCAGAACGCCACGGATTTCACCGCTTCCGCCCAGCGCATCTTCGACGCGCTGAAGGACAAGCCGGGCAAGAAGATCATCAACATCATCTGGGCCGGTCAGCATCCGTTGCCGAAGATCGCCGATCTGAAGCCCGAGCGCTTCGGTATCGAGATTGCGCCCGGCGGCAACATCCTGCCCGTCATGCAGATCTACAAGAACTATCCCGGCATGGAAGGCGCTGTGTACTACTATTATGCCTTCCCGAAGAACGCGATGAACGACTGGCTCGTGGCCGAGCACCAGAAGCGCTTCAACTCGCCGCCGGACTTCTTCACCGCAGGCGGTTTCGCCGCTGCTTCCGCTGTCGTCACCGCCATCGAGAAGGCCGGCGGCACCGATACCGAGAAGCTGATCAAGGCCATGGAAGGCATGAGCTTCGAGACACCGAAGGGTACCATGACCTTCCGCAAGGAAGATCACCAAGCACTGCAGGTCATGTACCATTTCAAGGTCAAGGCCAACGGCAAGGACGCGAACGACCTGCTCGATCTCGTCGACACGATCCCTGCCGGCAGGATGCCTATTCCGGTTCGCAACAAGCGCTAAGCTAATTGTGACATCATCAGCAACGACAACGCCCGCGCTTGAAACGCGCGGGCTTACCATTCGCTTCGGGGGCCATGTGGCCGTCAATAACGTGTCATGCCAGTTCACCCCTGGCACGCTCACGGCCATTGTCGGCCCGAACGGCGCTGGCAAGACGACCTATTTCAACCTGATCTCCGGCCAGCTGCGCGCAACGTCGGGACAGGTTCTGGTCGAGGGAGGGGACATTACTTCTCTGCCGCCGTCCGCCCGCGCCAAACGCGGTTTGGGCCGCGCCTTTCAGCTCACAAACCTCTTCCCGGACCTGACCGCGCTGGAGAACGTGCGCCTTGCCGTGCAAAGCCGCGCCGAGGCGGGCTGGTCCCTGTTCAAGGTCTGGAACAGCCGCCGCGATCTCATCGCGAAGGCGGAAGAGATCCTTGAGCGTGTGCGCTTGAGCGACAAGCGCCATATTCCACCGAAGGCGCTTTCGCATGGCGACCAGCGCAAGCTCGAAGTCGCGCTGCTTATTGCGATGGAGCCCAAGGTCTTCATGTTTGACGAGCCCACCGCCGGCATGAGCGTCGACGAAGTACCGACAATCCTCGAACTCATTCATGACATCAAGCAGCGCGGTGATGCAACGGTGCTCCTCGTCGAGCACAAGATGGATGTCGTCCGCTCGCTTGCCGACCGCATCATCGTACTGCACAACGGCACTCTCGTGGCTGACGGCGATCCAGTGGAGGTCATCACCTCGCCCGTGGTGCAGGAAGCCTATCTCGGTGTGGAGGTAGCGAATGGCTGAATCGCTTCTCCAACTCTCCGGCGTGCACACGCATATCGGGCCATATCACATCCTGCACGGCGTGGACTTTGCCGTTCCCGCAGGCCAGCTCACCATGCTGCTCGGCCGCAACGGGGCAGGCAAGACGACGACGTTACGCACCATCATGGGCCTGTGGCAGGCATCATCCGGCGCGATCCGCTTCGGTGGCGACGATATCACCAGGACCAGCACGCCGGATATCGCGCGCGCCGGTATCGGCTACGTGCCGGAATCCATGGGCATCTTCACGGACCTTACGGTGCGTGAAAACATCGTGCTTGCTGCCCGCAGCGGCCCGGTGGATTCCGCGCGCCTCGACTGGATGTTCGGCCTCTTCCCGGCGCTCAAGCGCTTCTGGAACCTGCCCGCAGGCAATCTCTCCGGCGGCCAGAAACAGATGCTCGCCATCGCCCGCGCCATTGCCGAGCCACGCCGCCTTCTGCTCATTGATGAGCCCACCAAGGGTCTCGCACCCGTGATGGTGCGCAGCATGATCGAGGCCTTCAAAGCCCTGAAGGCTGCAGGCGAAACGATCCTGCTCGTGGAGCAGAATTTCCATGCGGCCTCCGCCCTTGGCGACAATGTCGTCGTGATGGATGATGGACGCATCGTGCATTCCGGCGCCATGAGCGAACTGGTGACGGACAAGAACCTGCAGCAGCGCCTGCTTGGCCTCTCCCTGGATGCACACCAATGACCGATACGGCTGTTGAACCGACTGCATCGACCGTGCCGCTTCCGCACAACAAAACGGATTGGCTGCCGCTCGCGCTCGTTCCCGTGCTCGCGCTCCTTGCCCTACCCTTTGTCGGCAGCGGCTCGACCTGGGTGACGCTCACCGTCGCGGGCCTTGCGATGGGCATGATGATCTTTCTCATGGCATCCGGACTCACGCTGGTGTTCGGTCTCATGGACATCATCAATTTCGGCCATGGCGTCTTCATCTCGCTTGGGGCCTATGCGACCCTTCTCGTCCTCGGCCCGCTCGCTGGCTGGGGGCAGGCCGATTCCGTCTGGTTGAACCTTGGCCTCCTGCTGCTGTGCATTCTCGCTGCCATGGGGGTCACCGGCGTCGTCGGCGCGGTCTTTGAGCGCATCATCGTGCGTCCTGTCTATGGCAGCCATCTCAAGCAGATCCTGGTCACCATGGGGGGCCTGATCGTGGCCGAGCAGGCAATCCACGCCATCTGGGGTGCATCGCCTATCCCGCTTCCGCTGCCGCAAACCCTGCGTGGCGCGTTCATCGTCGGCGATATCGTGATGGAGCGCTATCGCGTCGTGGCAGTGGGCGTGGGCCTTGTGGTGTTCATCGGCATGCAGTTGCTGCTCAACCGCACGCGCATCGGCCTTGTGATCCGCGCGGGCGTCGAGAACCCTGAGATGGTCGAGGCGCTGGGTTATCGCATCCGCCGCCTCTTCGTGACCGTGTTCGTGGCAGGCTCAGCGCTTGCTGGCCTCGGCGGTGTAATGTGGGCCTTCTATCGCCAGACGCTCACCGCAGGCATGGGCATGGAGGTGATGGTGCTGGTGTTCATCGTCATCATCATTGGCGGCCTCGGCTCCGTTGGCGGCTGCTTCGTCGGCTCCGTCCTGGTCGCGCTGGTAGCCAACTATGTCGGCTTCATCGAGCCGAAGCTCGCCTTGATCTCCAACATCCTTGTCATGGCCCTCGTGCTGATCTGGCGTCCGCAGGGCCTCTTTCCGGTAGCGCGTCGATGAGCACATCTCCTGCCCTGCCCCTCGCTTTCGATGAGACCCGCAAGAGCGGCGGCGTTTTAAGTGGCATCCTGTCCTCGGACATGCCTCGCTCGAAGATGCTGACTTTCATCCTGCTCGCCATTCTGGTGGTACTGGCGGCAACGCCGTTCCTGTTCTCCGGCAGCCAGCCATTGAGCACGGCCGCCAAGATCTGCGTCTTCATCGTGCTGGTCGCAAGCTATGACTTGCTGCTGGGCTATACCGGCATTGTCTCTTTCGCTCACACGATGTTCTTCGGCATCGGCGGCTACGGTATTGCCATCGCGCTTGAGCGTCTTGGTGCCGCCTGGACCTCTGTCGCCATCGGCCTTGCCGCGGCTCTTGTGCTCTCCGCTGTGCTGGCTGTTGCGATTGGCCTGCTGTCGCTGCGGGTGCGTGCAATCTTTTTTTCGATGATTACGCTGGCGGTTGCCTCCGCCATGTCGGTTCTCGCCTCGCAGCTTTCCGGTATCACTGGCGGCGAAGATGGTCTGTCGTTTCAGTTGCCGAACGAGCTGCGCCCCGCCTTCAGGCTTTTGTCCGAGCCGATCCTTGGCGTCGCCATTAATGGGCGTCTCATTGCCTATTACATGGTGTTCGTCATCGCCCTTCTGATGTTCCTTCTGCTCCTGCGCATCGTGAACTCTCCGTTCGGACGCGTGCTGCAGGCGATCCGTGAGAACGAGTTCCGCGCCGAGGCTTTGGGCTATCGTGTGGTGGCGTATCGGACAGCAGCCTCCGTCATCTCGGCTCTCACCGCCACGGTGGCCGGTGCCCTCATGGCCCTGTGGCTGCGTTACAATGGTCCGGATACCACGCTCTCCTTCTCCATCATGATCGACATTCTGCTCATGGTCGTCATCGGCGGCATGGGAACGATGTATGGTTCCGTGATTGGCGCCTCTCTCTTCGTTCTCGCCCAGAGCTATCTGCAGGTTCTCATGGAGGCCGGAAGCAAAGCGCTCGCCGGGGTGCCGGTGCTGCCGAACCTGATCCACCCGGATCGGTGGCTGCTCTGGCTCGGTGCGCTCTTCGTCATCAGCGTCTACGCGTTCCCAGGCGGCATTGTTGGGCGCTTGCGACAGGCTAAGCAATAAAGGCTTAAGGCACGGAAACTTAGCCGGTTTACAGCGTTTTCTTCGAAAGAGCGGAGGAAGCGCCTATGAGTCGTGCCTTTGTTCGCGAGACTGAAGGCGGTGAAGCTTTCGAGGACCTGCCTAATCGGACCGTGAGCCCGCATCATCTCGTCACGCCATTGGGACTTACGCAGATGGATGCCGAGATCAACACCCTGGAACGGCGCCTTGAGGAAGCGAAAGCCGCCGACGACAAGGCTGAGATGGCGCGTCTCTCGCGCGATCTGCGCTATTGGTCGGCCAGGCGGGTTTCGGCCGTGGTCGTGCCTCCTCCCTCCGACACGGCCCATGTCCGTTTTGGCGCCCTCGTTACCATCGAGCGCGAGGATGGGCGGCAACAGACTTATCGGATCGTCGGAGAGGACGAGGCTGATCCCGCCAAGGGAACCATCTCCTACGTCTCGCCGCTCGCCCAGGCCCTTATGGGAAAAGAGGTTGGCGACGTCATCCCCTTAGGATCGACGCAAGCCGAGATCATCACGATAGCCGCCTGAAGGTCAGCGCTTCAAACGCCGCCGTTCCCCTGCAGAGTGGCGTAATAGGCACGTTTGGCCTCATACATCCGCAGATCGGCGCGCTTCACCACGGATTCCAGCCGCTCGCCAGGCTCGCTTGTCGCCAGTCCCATGGAAAAGCTGAGCGGAAGACCGGTGTAGAACTGGTTGTTGACCTCGAGCAGGTTCTCGATGCTCTCCAGGACCACCTTGGCGTCTCGCTCCTCCGTTCCCGGCAGCAGCAGAGCGAACTCGTCGCCACCGATGCGAGCCGCACACGAAGGCTTGTCGACCGCCTTGTTGAGCACCTCGCCCGCGCGGCGTAGCAATGCATCCCCGGCGGCGTGTCCGAGCTGATCGTTCGCCGTCTTTAACCCGTTGAGATCAATGATGACCACCGTCACAGGAAGCGGCCCCTTGCGCTCAAGGCGATTGAGCTCATCGACAAAGAAGGAACGGTTGTAGAGCTTAGTCAATACATCGTGCTTGCCGAGATATTCCAGATAGGCTTCGGCGCGCTTGCGAGCCGTGATATCCGTCAGCGCCACCTGGACGAGCGACCAATCCTGCTCGTAGCCGGGCAGAACGGAAAACTGCAGGTGCAGGTGAAGCTCGTCGCCAGCCAGGGAGTAGTTTACCACCTCCCGCTGCTGGAAAATTCTGCCATGCCAGAGATCGATGAGCTGCTCCCGGAAATGGTCCTGCATCTCCTCCCGGAAAACCTCACTGAGATTGCCAAGCAGGGTCTTCTTATCAGGCGCGGCAAAGAGCTCGAGCGTGTGCCGGTTCACGTCGATGACGCGAATTTCGCTCATGCAGCGCGAGACGAACTCCGGATGCACGTCCGTAAAGGTACGGAAGTTACTGATCCCCTGCCGTCGCACATCATCAAGCAATTGCTTGACCGCGCTGAAATCCTCAACCCACAACGACACAGGAGAATGTTCGAAGAGACCGCGCGCGTAGGTCTCGCTGACCGCCAGTTCGCGACGCGCTGTTTCCCTTTCCGTCACATCCTCAATGGCCACGAGAACGCGATCCCAGCTGTCCTCGTGTCCCGGCAGGATCGTTCCCTTCAGCTGAATGTCGAGCCGCTTTCCCGCAAGGGTGTAGTTGACAGTGTTGCTCCCGAACTCGAGCTTACCCTCCCATAACTGGACCAGCTCATTGATATGGGTCTTGAGCATGTCGGCGCGGAAGATCCGGGAGAGATTGTCAATCAGATGTCCCGGGCTCTCGGCCTCGAACAGACTGAGCGTCTTGCGGTTGACCTTGATGACACGAATACAGCCCGAACAGGCGCGGACGCGTTCGGGATCGGCCTCAAGATGGGCCCTCAGCGAAGTCACACCGTCGGCTCGCCACTCTTCGAAAAGCTGCTTCAGGCCGCTGTAATCTTCCAGCCACAGAGAAACGGGCGCCAAGTCGAACATGCGGGCATCGTCTTGGTAATTGTCCGAAGCATGAACGCGCAGAGCGCTGGAGTTGGGATGGGGCATGGAAGGCCTGCGGGGATAGACAAGATATGGGCCATTCAGCCTGCAGACGCGCTGTAATACTAGATCAGAAGGGAAAATTTTTCCTGACTTGGCTTCATTTTCAGCCTGGAACAGCGATCGGATTGCATAGCGTTCATCCGATTCCCCCCTGAGAAGCTCAGCCCCTTCGGTCGCGCAAACCCACCCGAGCCACCGGCAGGTCCGCCATAGGCTCGGCGGTTTTCTCGCCGTTGGCCGAAATCCAGCCTTTACCGGACTGACGAGCATAATAGCTGTGCCCCGTCCGGGAAGGCGGAAGGATGGACGAGCTGAGATTATCGAGCACGAGCTGAACCCTGGGCGGCAGAAACCGTGAAAACCGCATGGGCCGCTCCCTCCGCGGTTGCGCCAACCGTGACGGATAAGGCGGACGCCGGTCAGCCACGCTCGATCAGCATCTTGCGCTTCAGGAGCACGAAGTCCTCGCAATCACCTCTCCCACTTGCAGGAAGGGTCCAGGCATCCTCCCGCCCGTACTGTTCCAGGTCAGTCGTTTCCACGATGGTGGCGTTTACATGGCGGTTGACCTGCTGCAGCTCTGCGAGCCGTTCCGGCGCCAGAACAACCTGTCGCGCGGGCTTTGCCACGGCTGCGTGAATCGGCGAAGCCACGACGACAAGCAGACATGCAGCGGCCACGCTGCGCAGAATCGAAAACATCGGAAGGCCCCCAGTGCTTTTGCTGCAGGAGCCTTGTCTACAGCCCCGCCTTGCTCAAGCTTGTTTGGGAATAAGCCGGTGCATTGAGCCCAAAATGGGCAGCTTGCCTGTGGGTAGGATCAAGTCTTCGAGGAGAGAAGGAAGACCTCAGGCATCCGCCTGCATCCCGTCGGCCACACTCTGGCTCATGTAAGGATGCCCCGCCTCATTGAGAGCTCGATCCAGTGCCTCGATGGCGGTCAGGATTTTCGAAAGCTCTTCCGCCATTTCCACCGAGGGAAGCGGCGCCTCCGCGATTTGCCGCGCCATTTCTCGCCGGCGTTTGACAAGGCTCTCGCGCGCTGCATTCAGCTCCTTGATTTCCTCGGAAGTCATGGGCTCCTCATCGTCTCAAGCGGTTTTAGGGATAAGTCCCCTCGGCTGAATATGTTCGCATGCGACCTGCAAGCAAGTGGCCGAGCGACAGATCTCAAGCAAACTTTCCAACAGCGCCCGAATAGGCTTCAGCCGCTCGGTAGGCTCTTCTATGGAGCGCGCAAGGATCAGCCGCTCACCGCTCCAGCGAAGCTCGCCGGTGGAGGCCTCAAGGACTTTGTTCAGTGGTATCACGTCGGCAGATCCGGATCGGAACGTCAGTGCGATGGCCTGTGGCCCGGCATCGATGCGCGCAATGCCGAGACGAAGACACAATTGCTTCAGCTCCGCCAGGCTGATGAGGTTCTGCAGGGATTGCGGCAAGGCTCCAAAGCGGTCCTCGATCTCGGCTTCGAGATCCTCTACGCTCTCGAGCGGATCAAGCCGCGATATCCGCGCATAAAGATTAACCCGCGTTTCCGGATCGTTGATGTAGCTCTCCGGGATGGCGCCCATGAGGCCGATGTTGAGTTCGGGCGACCATGCATCCTCGATGCTCTCGCCCCGCAGGGCGCGCCGCAGCATATGCTGGTAGAGGTCTGCTCCGACGAGCTTGATATGACCGGCCTGTTCCTCGCCGAGGAGTGAGCCCGCCCCACGCTGATCAAGATCCTGCGCGCTGATGGCAAATCCAGCGCCAAGGCGATCCAGCGCCTCGAGTGTCCGCAAGCGCTTCTCGGTTGCCTTGGGAAGCACCTGATCAGGCTCGGTCAGGAGATAAGCGGCGCCCCGAATGCGTCCTCGTCCAACCCGTCCCCGCAGCTGATGAAGCTGCGCGAGACCGAAACGGTCGGCCCGCCATACCAGCATGGTGTTCGCGCGAGGAACATCGAGGCCGCTCTCAATAATATTTGTGGCGAGCAGAACATCTCCCTCTCCATCCGCGAAACGGACCATTGCCTCGTCCGTTTTCTCGGGCGGCATCTGGCCATGCGCCACGATCAGCTCGAGCTCAGGAACAAGTCTAGCCAGCTGCTCCCTCATCGGTTCGATATCCTCGATCCTCGAACACACGACGAAGCTCTGCCCTGCGCGTCGCTTTTCGCGCATGAGAACTTCCCGCACTGTGGCTGGATCGAAGGCACTCAGGAAAGTCCGGACCGGCTGGCGCCGCGCGGGCGGTGTAGCGATGATGCTGATATCTTGCAGACCAACAAGAGAAGATTGCAGCGTGCGCGGGATCGGTGTCGCAGTCAGCGTGAGCACGTGCCCACCACGTCCTAATTCCCTGAGCTTGTTTTTGTGAGCGGTCCCGAAGCGCTGCTCCTCGTCGATGATCACCAAACCAAGATCCTTGAACTTGATCCCCTTCCCCACGAGCGCATGCGTCCCCACTACGATCCTGATCGATCCATCGGCGAGACCTTTCTTGACAACCCGCGCCTCTGCAGGAGTGACCAGACGCGAGAGATGGGCAATTTCCATGTCCAATCCGGTAAATCGCCGTTGGAATATCCGGAGATGCTGACGAGCGAGGACCGTGGTAGGCGCGACCACAGCTACCTGCTTTCCGGACAAGGCAACAGCCGCCGCAGCACGCAAGGCAACTTCAGTCTTGCCGAAACCGACATCGCCACAGACGAGACGATCCATGGGATGCCCGGAGGCGAGATCCTGCAGAACCTCCTCAATGGCACGGGCCTGATCAGGCGTTTCGGTAAACGCAAAGCGAGCGACGAAACGCTCATAGTCCCGGTTTGGCGGGGTGATCGGATCAAGCTGAACGGCTCCGCGCTCGTCAACCAGAGACTTCAATCGCTTGGATGCGTCCTGGATCTCGATTTCAATCGTCTTGCGGCGCGCAATCCATGCATCGCCATTCAGCCTATCCAACTTAACAGCATCGGACGCCGGACCATAACGCCAGATCTGGTCCATGTCCGTCGCGGGAACCATGATCCTTGCCTCATCTGCATAAGCCAGGCGGATAGCATCTTCGCCGCTCTGATCTCCGAGCGAAATTGTCTCAATTCCCTCCAAGCTCCCGATGCCATGCTCAATGTGGACGACGATGTCACCAATGTGAAAGCCTGCATCCGTCTGCAGAGACCATACCGAAGTTGCTTCAGACGTCACCTCTGTACTGACCCGACTCCCCAGAACATCGTATGCCGTGATGACTACGGCTCCAGCATCATCATCGATGAAGCCACCTCTGATATCCGCCTTGATGGAAAACCATCCTTGGGGTTCTCCATCGATCACCTTATTCCAACTGTCCACGGCAGCTATTTTCGATCGAATGTTTTGCACTCTGCGTCGCAACCGATTGAGATCGCGCTCTGTCGCCGCGATAAGCACAATTCTCCGCTGCAATTTCTCCTGGGAGTTAATGAAGTTCGACAACGCCTGCGCCGGCTTGGAAGCACTTGCAAAGAACGGAACCTTGCTTTCGCCGGCTTCTGATTCACGAGCCTCTCGAATGATGGTCAATCGTCTTGCATTCAGAACCTGCTGCCATTCGCCATCAAGGGTGAAGAGCCGCTCTGGCTTGACTGCGCCGGCGCGAAAACTGTTTCGGCTTTCATAGGCATCCGCAATCTGCTCCATTACATTCTGACGGCGCTCTTCTGCTCTTTCCTCCATGACGATTTCAGCATCAGGCCAATAGTCGAACACAGTCTCAAGCTGTCTATAATATTCCGGCAGGCGGTGCTCCATCCCCGCGTGGCGATCTTGGGAAGAAGAAGCATCACTCATCTCGCTCAGAACGACTTCCGAGGCTGGCTCCAGGGTGATGCTGTCGACATCCTCTTCCGTTCGTTGCGAGACAGGATCGTAACGACGAATGGAAAGGATGGAGGAACCATCATGCTCCGCGCGATAAGGCAGCGGACAATTGGCGGGAAAGAGATCGATAACCTGCCCGCGAATGGCCGCCTCTCCGGCTTCGTCGACCCTGTCGTCCAACACATAACCAGCGCGATGCAAGAAGTTCTCAAGCGCCTCTTGGACAAAAGCGTCGCCTGTCTTGAGAGGGAAAGTCGCACTCGGCCATAGCTCCCTTGGCGGCACACGTTGGACAATGGCGGCCGGGTTGCAGATCAGCAGACGTGGCCCTTTCGCAGGCGCCGCCATTTGGCGGAGGACGGACATCCTCTGCCCCATAACATCGCGTGAAGGCGACGCGCTATCGTAAGGAAGACAGTCCCAGGGTGGCAGAACATGGACTTCCAGATCCGGCGACAGTCCTTTGACTGCGCTTGCCAGTTGCTCAGCCCAGCGTTGCCCGTGCACCAGGTGAATGAGGCCCTGCGCCCCGGCACGGTGTGCCAACGCGATGAGACGCACTGCATGCAAGCCGGCAAGGGGTGCAAGGAATAAATCACGATGCCCAAGTTCCTGAGAAGCGGCGGGCTCGGCGCGCATAGGGTTCCTTTGGATGGAAGACGCTCTGAACAGAGCATCAACGCCCAGTGTCCCTCGCAGTTGCAGAATTAGAGACTTCTTCTCCGCAGGAGAGCGCCGATCCGTGGGACTGCAGTCTCTGCCTTTCGCATCTCGAAAAGCGCATCCTGAATCACATCGATCGATGCGACCGCCTGCGCACGGGAGGCGGCGATCACGGCTGGATCTCGCGCGGAGAAACGGTCCGCATCCCGCGCCAACTTCATGCAACGCTCCCGAACGACGCAGCGCGCCTCCTTCAGTCGCGGCGTCGGCTGAGAGGACCGAGCCATGTCATCACAGATCTTCAGCACATCGCGGGCGAGGTCCTCTCCAGAATATAGCCCCGAGTAAGAGCAGATCATGCTGCGCACGCCCCTCAAGGAACGGCGAATCTCCTGCCGCAGAATGCTATCATCGCTCATCGTGAGGATCCGAATGGACTGAATGAGCCCGTTTATCGGGATGAGGGCCGATATACCTCAGGAAATCTAAGAGACTCTTAGCCCTGTCCCCCTGAAGCAGGCGCAGTTTTAACACGGATCAGCAGGTCCGGCAAAGGCGCTTGATCTTGGGCGGCGGTCACGGATGAGCGGAGGCCAGCCTTCTGCAGCACCGGCCCGGCGATGATCCCTGCAAGGAATGCAAATGCAAGAACGATCAAAGCAACACGCCCGTAGAGGGCTGCCAGATCCTTGAGTGCCATTGATCTCTCCCAGGACTTCTTCGTTGAAAGAATCATAGGATTCGCCGTTGCCTCAGCCAAGCTCTGAGACAAAAATTCGCGCAAACCCCTTCGGAGAGAGCCAAAATTTCAGACGTAACTCTTGGATATAAAAATAGTTTTTCTCTTGGCCTTACTGGAAAATACTTTTCCACAACATGGTTAAATCGTGATATTTTCTTATACGATGTTACATTAAGATCCGAGTGAAGCATCGCTGTTTCAAGTTGCACGAAAACGGCTCGAGGGCCCTCGTGAACATTTTGCCTCGACCATGATTGAACCTGTCAAACCGGAATGAGAGCCGATGCCCCTTTCTTCTGCGTATCATGCCTCGACGTCTCACCAAGGTCTGGGCTCGGATTTCTTTGATATCGTCGTACCTGCCGGATTTCCGATCCACATTCTGCGTTATCGTAATCAGCGCTGGGCTGAGCGGACGGGTCTTGCCGATCTGACGGATGAGGAATGGATCCGGCACTTTGGCCGTTTCGCACCGCTTCCTGGGAGCTTCGAGCAGGCCCTGGCGCTGCGCTATCATGGCCACCAGTTCCGAACCTATAATCCTTATCTCGGAGACGGCCGCGGCTTTCTGTTCGCGCAATTGCATGACATCAAGGATGGCAGGCTTCTCGATCTCGGCACCAAGGGAAGTGGACAGACACCCTGGTCTCGCCACGCCGATGGGCGCCTGACGCTGAAGGGTGGAGTTCGGGAGGTGCTGGCAACCGAGATGCTCGAAGCACTGGGTGTCAACACATCGAAATCATTCAGCCTGATCGAAACTGGCGAGGAGCTCGAGCGCAGTGACGAGCCTTCTCCCACCCGCTCGTCGGTTCTCGTGCGCCTCAGTCACTCGCATATCCGCATCGGCACGTTCCAGCGCCTGCTCTATCTCGACGAGACAAACAATATCAGCAAGCTGCTCAATTACACGATCGCAACCTACATGCCTGAGATTTGGAGCGAGAGTGAAGGAGAGCGTGCGGCAGCTTTTGTCGAGGAAGTGTGCCGACGCGTCGCACGCATGGGCGCGCAATGGATGGCTGCAGGCTTCGTTCATGGCGTGCTCAATACCGACAATATCAACGTCACGGGCGAGAGTTTTGATTACGGTCCTTGGCGTTTTCTTCCCTCTTACGATCCAGGTTTTACGGCTGCCTATTTCGACGAGACAGGCCTCTATGCGTTTGGGCGCCAGCCCGATGCCCTTTTATGGAATCTGTTCAGGCTCGCTGAATGCTTCGTTCCGATTGCAGAGCAGAGCAAACTTGAAGCCTCATTGGCGGCCTTCGAACCTGCTCTTCATCAGGAGTTCGCGGCTGCCATCCTCCGCCGTCTCGGCCTTTGCTCTGAAGGCTATGAGCAGGATGGCCTGCTTGCCAAAAACCTATGGACATTCCTTCACAGCACGAAAGCTCCCTTCGAGCAGACCTTCTTTGACTGGTTTGGCGGCTTGAAGGCTCTTGAACGCGCGACGCACGGTCCATCCGCCGGGTTTTACGCTCATCCCAGCTTTCAGCCATTTCGCCAGAGTCTTGAGGATTTCAAACCGCTTCCAAACCTCAGGCTCGACCATTCCTATTTTACGAGAACAACACCTTATACGATGCTGATTGAGGATGTGGAGGCAATCTGGGAACCTATTGCCCGCGCCGATGACTGGTCCGCCTTCAATGCTAAGCTGGCGGAAACTGCGCTCTTGGCTGAGGCTTATGGCCTCTCGATACCCGTCCCTACTGTCATGCAAGAGCCGTAGCCATATCAAGCAAAGTTTCCTAAATGGTGACCTTTCATACATTACTATCCAAGCCTGCAAAGAAGAATTTCAGCTATGTCTGCAATTTAAAAATTGTTCCAGCTGCTAAGCTGCAATTTGTTCAACAACTCACGGGAACGATATTTCTAGGTTTGCGTAATAGAGCCACGCAAGTCGTCAAGCGGCGGATTAAGTACCGCAAAATCTTTCCAGCAGGTGAACCGTGACGCGTTCGCACGCAACGGCAATGTCGCCGTAAGTGGCACGACAGGCGGCCGCCCACGGGATCTAGCAGCGGCGGTGCAGTTGCGGATAATTACGGCGTAGTCAGCAGCGGTACCGGCGGATTGGCCGGTGGCGGCACATTCAGTGGCGGTGACACCGACAATGGTAGACCGGGCAATTCCGGCAATGGCGGCGGCGACGGCAGCCCCAACGGCAAGGGCGATACATACCGCTAAACTCGCCTGATCCCTTTTGTGAGAAACCCCTGGCTCCGTGGGGGCCAGGGGTTTCTTATTTGCGGAAGATCTTCACCTGCTGCGCAGACTATTGTGGCGATGCAGGGGCGCTCGGTGCAGGAGCAAGAGCAGGAGCAGCAGCTCCAGCCTCTCCATTACCGGTGCTGTAGCGCCGCATGACAACAGCCGTGCGCTGCCCATCGCCCGGGATCTGGGTATTCATCACGTAAGATGGCCAAGGATCCGAAGTGTGCACTGTCCGGTTCCAGGCCTGCGCCTCACCTGCAGAGAGAGTGATCGTATCGCGATGTTCCATGTAATCCACGCAACCGCCAAGCGATATGGCCGAGAGGACCAGGGTCGCTGAAACGGTGAGCCGAGCCTTACTGCTTAACGACTTTTTTGACGACATTGCGCTTTCCTGGCTTCAGCTCGATGATGTGCCCATAAGGTCCGATCACGCCCGTTCCCTCGGCGAAGCGCTTCTGCATGTCGCCATCGACTTCGAGCTGACCGAGAAGGAAGAACTCGAGATCGTTGCTGGGCTTTGCTGAATCGAGTGGTGTGCGAAGCGGTTGCCCTGGCTTGCCCGGCTTCACAAGACGTGGTGTCACGATGATGACGAGATCCGTCTCCTGCTCTTCGAAGTCGGAGGAGCTGAACAGCGTACCGATGATGGGCAATTGTCCGAGCCATGGAACCTGCTCGCGGCTTTTCGAGTGAACACTCTGCAGCAAGCCTGCCATCGCAAAGCTCTGGCCATCCCGGATCTCGATGGAGGTGCTGGCACGACGGGTGATGAAACCTGGAATGGAGATCAGACCCGTGCCGACCCGAACCGTCTCGTCGATCTGACTGACCTCAGGCTCCAGCTTGAGATTGATGATCCCGTTCTCGAGCACAGTAGGCGTAAAATTCAGGCGAACACCGTATTCCTTGTAGGTAACCGTCACCTTGTTGTCGTCAGCCGACACAGGAATAGGAATCTCACCACCGGCGAGGAAGCTCGCCTTCTCACCCGAGAGGGCTATGAGGTTCGGCTCGGCGAGACGACGGGCCAACCCCTTTTGCTCTAGAGCCTGCACGAGGATATCTGCACTGACGCCTCCTCCAAGGACGTTCGCTAGCACGGTACCGAAGGGTGTAGCGCCGCTGGGCAGGAGCGGGTTGTAGGTGACGCCGGAAGTACCGGTCTGTGGAGGCTCGAAATTGCCGATTGCAACTCCGCGCCCAGATGTATCGCCGGCTTTGCGTCCGAACCAGCTGATACCCAGTTCGCGGCCAGCACTACGGTTCGCTTCGATGAAGCGGACTTCCAGCATGACCTGCTGGCCGCCTGTGACACGTAGAGCATTGATGATCCCATCCGAGCCGCCGTATTGCTCTGCGATTTCCAGAGCCTTACGCAACGCGATCCCGTCCGGAACCGTGCCGCTCAAGCGGAGACGCCCATTAACGGTTTCCGTTCTGATGTTGGCCTGGGGGATGGTTTCCTGGATGGTGGCGGCGAGGTCAGGCGTGTCGGCGCCAACCTCCACATTGACCGTTCCCATCAATTCGTCGTCGGCTCCATAAACCGCGACATTGGTCCGCCCTTCTGCCTTGCCCAGAACGTAGAAAGAGCGCGCGGTGAGAGGAACGGCCGTTGCAATATCAGGATTGCCGACGATCACACGCCCGACATCCGCAGCGGTCCTAGCGGTCAGGAATTGGCCTTGGGCCACATCGATATCGCCGATGGCGCGTCCCTTGTTGAATCGGAGGAGCCTCTCTTGAGCGTGAGCGGGGGATAGCACTCCGGCAAAGGCAGCCATGAGGGCAACCAGTACGAGAACGGGCCCGATCTTGCTCAGCGCAGCACG
This sequence comes from Microvirga medicaginis, assembly GCF_052658925.1. Lineage (NCBI taxonomy): Bacteria > Pseudomonadati > Pseudomonadota > Alphaproteobacteria > Hyphomicrobiales > Methylobacteriaceae > Microvirga > Microvirga medicaginis. The sequence goes on from NZ_JBQWEL010000009.1 coordinate 115,850, forward strand.
GCAGCGCTCCGGATCAAACGTTACTCGCATCACTGAAAACCGCCCCCGAAAAACGCTACGTTGTTCCATTGCGACGATCTAATCCGCCTCTGGACTCCGCGTCCAGCCGATCAAATAGCCTAGAACGTCAACACTTGAGGGCATGCAGGGTTAATGGGCCGTAAAAAACGTGCAGCCTAAGCCATTTGGCCTAGCCAAACCTTGGATTGGCTGCGCTTTGCTGCAAACGCATCAGCCATGTGTCCGGGCTTGCGAGGGCCATTGATCCATTGCTACACCCATAAGTGAATCGCACATCCAGTGCGGCGGAAAGATGCGTGGGGGCTGCAATGGGGACACTCGAACGGAAGCTGGCATCAGCACTGCTCGTATGCGCACTTCCGCTGTTGTCCGCCTGCAACAGCACCGGCAGTTCGAGCTTCGGCAACAGCGCCGCAGAAATCGAGCTCCCCTCCTCCGTCGAGGAATATCCGGACAACGAGGTCTTCAAGGTTGCGAAAGTCCAATTCGCAGCGGGAAATTATGGGCATGCCGCCCGCTACTATGAGCGCACGGTGGAGGTGGAGCCGAACAATGGCGAAGCCTGGCTGGGGCTTGCCGCCTCTTACGACCGGGTGCGTCGGTTCGACCTCGCCGACAGGGCATACCGGGAGGCCGGCCGCCTGATCGGAGACCGGGCCGAGTACTACAACAACATCGGCTACTCTTATCTTTTGCGCGGCGATGTAGTGAAGGCCCGCAGCAACTTCCTCAAAGCCCACGAACTCGATCCTGCAAGCGCCACGATCAACAACAACCTGGACCTTCTGAGGGATAACGTCGCTCGTTCAAGACAACGCTGATCCAGAGTCGAAGCTCGCTTCTCAAGTACGGTTGCCTTCAACCCTATGGACAATGGAGTGCGCGACGGGAAATGCGCGAGAAAGACCTCACGGGCGCCTGCTCGTTCTCGCCTGCCTCCGGGGACACGTTGCTGACGGAAGCCCGAAAGATCTTTTCTTCACCCCTGAAATAAGAGCCTCTCATCACTAGGCCGTTTGGCCGAATTCAGGCTCTCGGAAGCTCTAGGCCATCAGGCTGAATAGACCAAGCTACGAAAAAGTTCTTTGTATATCTTTAACACAGCCACGAGGGCTTGTGGGGGGTCGCATCGAGCATGCGACAGACCAGTGTACCAAACCGAGGAACAAAACTATGAAGTCTCTCGTTAAGCGCTTCCTGAACGACGAGTCCGGCGCCACCGCTATCGAATATGGCCTTATCGCTGCCCTGATCGCAGTCGTCATCATCGGAGCCGTGACCGTAATTGGCACCCAGCTGGATATCAGCTTCGACAAGATTTCGACGGCGCTGACTACAGCCAATGCCGCAAATCCATAATCAGTAGGATCGTGCAAGCTCACGCCTTGAACATGGCGGAGGGGCACCATCCCCTCCGCTCCTTTCATTAAGCTCTATACGTTCGTTAAGACACGATCACTCTGAGGGGCAGGAATGACGATCTCCGCCGTAGCAGCGCTCACCGCAAGCATCTGCTTCGCTGCAGGGACGATCTGGGCGGGCCTCATGGATCTGGCCACGATGAAGATCCGCAATGAGCTGGTTCTGTTTCTTCTCGCCATCTATGCCGCCCTGGCACCGCTTGCTGGCTTCGGAGCCGTGCAGATCGGGTGGAGCGCAGCGGTCGCGCTGGCTGTCCTGGCGGGCATGTTTGTTTTCTTCGGCCTGGGATGGATCGGCGGCGGCGATGCCAAGCTCATCGCAGTGGTCGTGCTGTGGCTCGGCGCAGAGCAGGCCCTGCCTTATGTCCTTTACATAGCCATCTTTGGCGGTGTTCTGAGCCTGCTCCTCCTGAAGTTTCGTTCATTGCCGCTTCCGGCTTTCTGCACGCGCATACCCTGGATCGTTCAGCTGCACTCGCGAGAGTCCGGTATTCCCTACGGAATTGCGATCGCAGCAGCTGCTCTTTTCATATTTCCGAGTACGCCTTGGATGACGATGCTGTCATGAGACAGGTCATCATGACACGTCTGAAGGCACTCCTTCTCATTCGATAGGGTCGTTGATCATGCTGCGCATTGTCATTCTTGCCATCGCTATCGCAGCCGGCGGCCTTGCCGGTTGGCTTGCATTGTCCATGAGACCCGGCGTCGCCGTCACGACGACTCCTGCTCCGGCGCCTCAGGTCGCCATGATCGATGTTCTCGTTGCATCGGCAGAGCTGGGTCAGGGACAATATCTGAACAACAAAAGCCTTCGGTGGCAACCCTGGCCTGCCGATGCGGTCAGCCCCGATTTCATCACCCGCTCTGCGCAGCCGGAGGCCATCAAGACTTTGACGGGCATCATGGTGCGTAGCCAGTTCGTCTCTGGCGAGCCGATCCGCGAAGACAAGCTCTCCCGCAGTTCGAGCCTGCTCGCCTCGATCCTCGCACCGGGCAAACGCGCAGTCGCCATTCGCATCTCGGTGGAGAGTACGGCTGGCGGGTTCATCCTGCCGAACGACCGAGTGGACGTGATCCAAACCGTCGCGCGCCCCGGACAGGGTCAAACCGACAATCTCAGCCGCACGATTCTCACCAACATCCGTGTGCTGGCTGTCGACCAGAAAATCGAGGAAGCCAAAGGACAGCCTGTCGCTGTCGGCAAAACGGCGACTCTCGAGCTCAGCCCATCTCAGGCCGAAGCCATCGCCGCCGCCCAGGCGACAGGCATTCTCTCTCTTTCATTACGTTCGGCTGCCGATAACGACGACGAGCCTCTGCTTCGTCCGGAGAGCGTATCCGTGCGGATCCTGCGGGCAGGCCAAAGCGAAGTCGTGAAATTCTAGCACGCGAACCTGCGACAGGACCGCTCTTTCAGATGACGGACATGACTTTCGACATGGCAGACGACCTCCCCCGCAGGGCGATCCGGCAGGATCTTGACCAAGCTGCACCGTCAACGAGCACTTTGGAAGACATCGCCCGCGCCCGCGAAGCCGTGCGCATCCCGCGCATCAACATCGATGCGTTTTGCGATAGTCCGGATGTGGCAAGCGTCATCGAGAATGCAGCCCGTGATCGTTTGATGTCGCGCACACGGGTCAATGTGCATATGGGCGGTGTCGCTGCCGCCGTCGAACATTATCGCAAGACATCGACTCCCAACCTGGTCATCATCGAGAGCCGTTCGGCCGGGAATCTCTATCTTGCCGATCTCGACCGTCTTGCCGAAGTCTGCGATCCGGGAACACGCGTCATGGCGATCGGCCACGCCAACGACATCGTGCTCTACCGTGAGCTCATCAAGCGAGGCGTCAGCGAATATCTCCTTGCACCGGTAGATCCTGTTTCGCTGATTGCATCGATCTCCAGTGTCTATGGCGAGAACAGATCAAGCAAGCTCGGCCAGACCTATGCCTTCATCGGCGCCAAGGGCGGTGTCGGCTCGTCGACGCTTGCCCATAATGTCGCATGGATGATTGCCCGCCAACTCGGCTCCGACGTGATGATCGCCGACCTGGATCTCCCCTTCGGAACTGCCAGCCTCGATTTCAATCTTGATACCGGACCGGGTATCTCGGACGCGATCCAGGACACGGGCCGCCTCGACGAGGTACTTTTGGACCGTCTTCTGGCCAAGTGCGGTGACCATTTGAGCCTCCTCTCCGCTCCGACGGATCTGGAGAAGCCCTATGATCTCCACGAGAGCGCGCTCCAGCCCCTGATCGACGTTGCACAATCGAGCATTCCCTTCACGGTTCTGGATATGCCGCATATGTGGACCTCCTGGGCCAGGAGCGTGCTGGTTGCGGCAGATGAGATCGTCATCACAGCCGTGCCGGATCTCGCCAACCTGCGAAATGCGAAGAACATCATTGGTGTTCTGCGGCAGGCGCGCCCTCATGATCCTCCGCCCAAGCTGGTTCTGAACCAAGTCGGCATGCCGAAGAGGCCCGAGATCAAGCCTAAGGAATTCGCCAAGGCCGTTCAGCTGGAGCCGATTGCCTGCATCGGTTTCGAAGCCCAGCTGTTTGGAACGGCCGCCAACAAGGGGCAGATGGTCGCTGAAATCTCCAGCAAGGGAGCAGCGCCGAAAGCCTTCGGGGAGATTGCTGATATCCTGACTGGTCGAAAGGATGCAAAGCGCTCGCACAAGAATGTGCTCAGCCTGGGATCTCTGTTCGGCACGTTGAAGCGCGGCTCCGGTTCGGCGAGGAAGTAAGCGAGGTCATGGCCGTGCAGCGGGATCTTGCGCCACTCAGGTTGATGGGGAGAGCCTTCTCGGTACTCGGCCTTTATCGGCCCTGGGCTGCATGGACCAGACTTCTGCGCGATCAAGCCGGCGTCTCGGCGCTTGAGTTCGCACTTCTTGCACCGATCATTCTGCTGGGCTCCCTTGCCGTCGCGGACCTGGCGCTTCTCGCTCATCAACGCATGGCGATCGATCAGGTCCTAAGAGCCGGCGCTCAGCAAGCCATGCTGGACAAATCCACAAGTCCTGCGGCCGAGGAGGTCGTCAAGGTCCTCAACACCATGGCAGCCACGGGGAACTTTGCTGTCGGCAGCACAGTCCCGGTGAATGAGAAGCCGCCCCTTATCGTCGGCGCCTCTCGCTATTGTGTATGCCCCGATGCGACCGAGGGCCCTCATATCGCGTGTTCGACAATATGCACAGGCTCTAAGCCGACCCTCGCCTACTACTCGGTCCGAGCCAAGAGCAGATCCTCGAACATGCTCCTGCCGGACTTCTCGTTCGAACCTCAGATCAGGGTCCAGGTTCGATGAGAAGGATCGCCCGCACGTTCAGGCGTCTGGGCCCTTGCGAGAATGGATCCGTTGCCGTCGAATTCGCTTTCATCGGCATGCTCCTGATTGCAGGATCCTTGATCGCCATCGACTTTGGCCGTGCGTTCTATATCTACAACAAAGTGTCGAACGCCATGGATCGGGCGGCCCGAAAAAGCCTGGTCTTCAACACAAGCAATGAGCAGCTGATCGCTGAGGTCATGAAAGATTTTCCGGCATTCGCGATCACAGACCCGGGTCAATATCCGGATGAGATCCCGAAGATTACCGTTACTGAGAATACGGATTTCCGATCCGTGAAAGCCGATGTGATCTTCAGGCCTGTCGTACCTGCCTTCGTGCGCGACACATTCATGATGTCGCTCACCCGTCGCTTCCCCAAGGCGACGTGAACGCTAGGCACGGGCGTGGACCGAGATGGCCCCGCTTCTGCTTCGAGAGGCGGATCATTCCTTATTTTGCAGGGTCAGCCTTTCCGACCGGCCGGCAGGTATCGACGCAGGAATATGTCTGTTGCACGCCGCCATGATCGACCGTGGTCATCTGTCGCGCGTTGGCGGACACGTTCACGCGCAAATTGGCGATCTCCTGCCCACCCTCCCCCAGAACGATCATGTTCGTGGTTCCTATCGACTTTCCGGTGAGCACGATGGTGGTATCATCACTCAAGGTGCCATCGACGATCCCAGGATTGCCGATGATGATCGTCCGTGCGGGCTGGTCGAAGGTCAAAATCTTGGCGAAATCCAGAACGATCGGGAGAGTTGTCTGATCCCGGGTGAGCTTGAGTCGAGCGTTCGATGAACCCGCAGGTGCCTGGACGAGCGCCTCATCTGCCCAACCCTGTTGTGAAAGGGCAGGGCTCCCCAACAGGAGAACCGTAGCAATCAGTTTAAGGGAACGGCGTTGCATAAGGAATGTCCGGTCGTCTGGCATCCTTCTTTCAAACCATTTCTTACGCCAGAGGAGCAATTAGACCATTTGGCCGAGGCGTGTCTCGGCCAGTCCTAGACCATGAAGCTGAATAGACCCTGACGGCACCTAGGTTCTAATAAGCATTCATGAATTGTGGCAACGAGCCTGACGGGCAGGTCGGAGGGCCAAACGGAAAAGCGGGGCTTGCAGCATGTTCGGCAAGAGAAGTTTGCAGAACGAAGGCATTAAACAGCCTCCTGCCCCCCCACCCGGATTGCATATCGACAGGCAGTCCCAGGCTCTATCCCCTGGCGCAACCCAGCCGGCCCGTCCCACTGAGCCGCCCTCTCGCATCTCATCCGCAACAGTTCCTCCGACCCAGAATCTGTCGGAGGGATCGGCGGCGCGTTCGCAGGGCAGCCGAAAAACCGACGAGTATTACGGTCTGAAAGCCCAGGTTTTTGCGGCACTGATCGAAGCCATCGATGTCGCCCAGCTGGGCAAGATGGAGCTCAGGGAGGCACGTGACGCGATCGGTGAAATCGTCAAGGACATCGTGACGGCCAAGAAGCTCGTCATGTCGATTGCCGAGCAGGACGAACTCCTTCAGGATATCTGCAACGACGTTCTAGGTTATGGCCCTCTCGAACCTCTTCTGGCCCGGGACGATATCGCCGACATCATGGTCAACGGCGCTGATGAGGTCTATATCGAGGTCGGCGGCAAGGTTCAGAAGACGGATATCCAGTTTCGCGACAATGCACAGCTTCTGCATATCTGCCAGCGCATCGTCAGCCAAGTCGGACGCCGTGTCGATGAATCCAGTCCCATCTGCGACGCGCGCCTCCCGGATGGCTCGCGCGTCAACGTGATTGCTCCACCGCTCGCCATCGATGGACCGACCCTCACGATCCGTAAATTCAAGAAGGACAAGCTCACTCTCGATCAGCTCGTCAAATTCGGCTCGATCACTCCCGAAGGTGCGCAGATTCTCGAGATCATCGGACGAGTCCGCTGCAATGTGATTGTTTCCGGAGGTACAGGCTCCGGTAAAACGACGCTACTGAACTGCCTCACTCGCTACATTGAGCCCGGCGAGCGCATTGTGACCTGCGAGGACGCCGCGGAGCTTCAATTGCAGCAACCTCACGTCGTACGCCTGGAAACACGCCCGCCGAACATCGAAGGCGAAGGCCAGATCACCATGCGCGATCTCGTGAAGAACTGTCTGCGCATGCGCCCGGAGCGCATCATCGTCGGCGAGGTTCGCGGACCGGAGGCCTTCGATCTTCTTCAGGCGATGAATACGGGTCATGATGGATCCATGGGAACCCTTCACGCCAACTCCCCCCGAGAGGCAGTGTCCCGTATCGAGTCCATGATCACGATGGGCGGATACAGTCTGCCGTCAAGGACGATCCGTGAGATGATCGTTTCTTCGGTCGATGTGATTGTTCAGGCTGCCCGTCTGCGTGATGGTTCCCGTCGCATTACGCATATCACCGAGGTACTCGGCCTCGAAGGCGACGTCATCATTACCCAGGATCTCTTCACCTATGAGGTCCTCGGCGAAGATGCGAAAGGAAACATCATCGGACAACATCGCTCGACGGGTGTCGGTCGCCCGCGTTTCTGGGATCGCGCGCGTTACTATGGAGAGGAAAAGCGCCTTGCAGCCGCCCTCGACGCCGCCGAAAAATCTCACACGTAGCGAGCTGCCAGAATGCTGACGCAAGAGCTCATTCCCGTCTACATTGCCCTGCTCGCCACCTTCTGCGCAGGCGGCATTGTTATCGCCCTGTTCTATTCCTACATCGAGCGCCGTTCCGAGAGCTACAAGCGCTTCGCAGCCATTGCCGCAACGGGGCCGGTCGCCGGCCGCGTCGTAGGCAATGACGATTCCAAGAGAAGAAAGGCTGTTGAGGCCACCCTGCGCGAGCTGGAAGACAAGCAAAAGATCAAGAAGACCTCCAAGCTCACATTGACGGCCCGCATGCGCCAGGCGGGCCTGAGCTGGAATCTCAGAACGTATTATGTGGTCTGCCTCATTGCTGGTGCCGTCTCCTTCCTGACGTCCTTGGCTGCCTTCGGTATCGGTCCCATTCCTTCCATCGGTTTTGGCGTGGCGGGCGGGCTTCTTCTCCCCTATCTCTACGTGAATGGTAAGAGGGGCAGCCGCTTCAAGAAATTCTCGGAGGCGTTCCCGAATGCTGTCGATGTGATCGTCCGTGGCGTCAAAGCGGGTTTGCCGCTGGTGGATTGCCTGAGGATCATTTCACTGGAGGCGCAGGAGCCTGTCAGAAGCGAATTTCGCGTCATTCTGGAGGATCAGACCCTGGGCGTGCCCATGGACGAGGCCGTTCAGAAATTTGCCGAACGTATTCCTCTCCCGGAAGCGAGCTTTTTTGCCATTGTTATCGCCCTGCAAAGCCGGACGGGCGGCAGCCTTTCGGAGGCTCTCGCAAACCTTTCCAAAGTATTGCGTGAGCGCAAGAAGATGAAAGCGAAAATCAAGGCCGTCAGTTCCGAAGCCAAGGCCTCGGCAGGCATTATCGGCAGCCTGCCTGTCGTCGTCACTGTTCTCATCTATCTGACTTCGCCTGAGTATATCAACCTTCTCTTCACCACCACCACAGGACATTTAACGCTTGCGGCATCTGGTTTTTGGATGCTGATCGGAATTCTCGTCATGCGTAAGATGATCAATTTCGATTTCTGAGGCATGTGATGCTCGGAGCCCTCCTCACGAACACTGATTTCATCATTGCTTTTTCGTCCGCGATTTCGGTCGGCGGCGCCATTCTTGTCCTGTCGTGGCCCTATTTCGCTCGCGACGAACTCAATACCAGAATGGCGCAAGTTGCCAGTGAGCGGGAGCGCATTCGCTTGAGAGAGCGCGCCCGCCTGAATGCCAAGAACAAGCAGCCGTCTCTGCGAAGCGAGCCAAAAAAGCTGTTCAAGGCGATTGTGGACAGGCTCGACCTCGAAAAGCGCATAGAGGATGGGGACCTTAGCCAGAAGTTGCGTATGGCCGGCTTCCGTGGACAGAGCCCTGTCATCACATTTCTGGCGATCCGAGCGATTGCACCTCTGGTGATGTTCCTCGTCGCTATCTTTTATGTCTTCGTTGTGCTGCGTCTGCAGCACCCGCTCTTCGTCAAGCTGGGTATTGCGGTTGCAGCTGCCTGGTTCGGCTACTTCGCCCCTCAGCTTTACGTGAAGAACAAGATCACAAAGCGGCAGGAGGCGATCCGCAGGTCCTGGCCCGACGCGATGGATCTCCTCCTGATCTGCGTCGAGTGCGGCATGGGCATCGAGAGCGCCTTGCGGAAAGTATCGGAGGAGATCGGCTCCCAATGCGTCGAGCTCGCCGAAGAGCTCAGCCTGACGACGGCAGAGCTGTCCTATCTCCAGGATCGCCGAAAGGCCTACGAGAACCTGGCCGAGCGCACCGGCCTCGATGGCGTCAAGGGCGTCGTGACGAGCCTGATCCAGTCGGAGAAATACGGCACTCCTCTTGCTCAATCCCTGAGGGTGCTAGCTCAGGAAAACCGAGACATGCGCATGAGCGAGGCCGAGAAGAAAGCTGCAGCGCTTCCGCCCAAGCTCACCGTTCCAATGATCCTGTTCTTCCTGCCCGTTCTCTTCGCAGTCATCATCACGCCTGCCGTGATCAAGATCATGAGCATCTAGCGATTGCAACGCTGACCCAAATTCGCGAAGAGCGCTTCTTAGTGACCTGAGTAAAGTTCGCCCGGTCTTATTCCACGAGCTTCACGACTTCCCCAACGAGGACAGTCTTTGTCCCGGTTCCCGCGCACGCCGCTCCCATCTCGATTTCTGAGTTACCTGTAAAGGTTACTCTATCGGCAATGATCTGAAGGCAGCTCGACGTTGCATTCGTGCCTCCAAGGAACTCGATCGCCGATCCCGGCAGATAGATGGCGCCTTTGATGCTGGTGGTGGACGAGTTGCCCGTTATTTTGAACACCTCTCCGCATTCGGTCGGAGCGTCCTCACAGCTTGAGCCGAAGAATACGAGACCCGCGAACGTTCCCGTCGTCGGCGCAGATAGATCGAGCACCGCCGAACCTGAGATCGAAGCGGTCGTGTTGTTGGCAAAGAAGAAAGTCGCTCCAGTCGCCTTCAATGTCGCATTGTTGTTGACCTTCAACTCCCCACTGGTGATGACATAGAGACCGGGTTTGAATTCGGCGGTCGTGTTTGCCTCAACCTCGATACCCGAGCAGAAGACCTTTATTGGACCGTAGACGGGATCGGTGCGGTTCGTCTCGATCAGACCTGATACAACTTTTTTAGGTTCATCACAGACTGTAACGACCGGCTCCGGAACGTCGGCATAGGGATCCGCGACCGGCGGCGCATTCTCCTGCACGCTTTCGCAAACCTTCAGATCCAATAGGCCGCTTGACGAATCCTTGACGGAAGAGCCGCCGACTGTGCTGATGCAATCGGCCGTGAGGTCTGCCGTGGAATTCGGCATGAAATAGGCATCGGGCTGCACCGAATTGGCAGCGACGCTGCAATCGTTGAGAGTCACGCTGGTATTGCCGGAAACCTCGACGGCTCTCGGTGCCGTTTCAGACAATGCCACGACGCATGCAGGAGAGCCTCCGTCGAGCTTTGCAACGGCGCGGGCTTTGATTTCGACGGCCTCGTTGGAGAAGATCGAGGACAGGAGACGCGGCTTGGTCTCCGTGAGAATAACCTCCACCGCCTTTGTGTTGCCGACAAATCCACCAGCCTGCGGTGGATTGTTGATGGTCAGGTTGGCTGCGATTGGCTGTGTAACAGCAGGATCAGGATTGGCATCCGTCATTACGGGCAAAAAGCCCGACGCAGAGGCTACCTGAGTGGCCGCTGTGCGAAGCGGCACCCCGCTTTCGCCTGCGCGTTTGCGAACTCCGGCCGCGTGAGCCGCGACGTCGGCCGCATGCTGGAGCTTGCGTTGAGTATAGTACCAGTATCCTGTCTCACCTCCCAAAGCCATGCCGCCGATAATGATGGGAGACATGATGCCCACTGCAACGGCTGCTGCCCCGCCCTCATTCTTCCAAAAGGTGTTCAGACGAGACAGAACGCCCGACATCCGAAATTGCGGTCGATGGATTTGGGTCATTCTTCTGCTCTCCGAGGGAAGCACCGGAAGGTACCCGCTCAAGCCTAGCCTAGGATATGAAACTTTGCCTCATTCCTAAAGCCAGCTCCATTCCCCTGAATGGTCTAGGCCGATTGCGCTATGCAGGTGACGGAGAGGTCATGCAGGCGATCACTTCCCGAACCACCTGGGCGGCATGGCACACGTTTTTCAGAGGCACGGAAATGTCGTTGCCCGCTCCACATTCGCGCTCGAGAGCTGTGCAGGACTCGGCCAGATCCGAGAAACCCAAAAGGGCTGCTTGGGAGGTTATGGCATGGGCAGTCCTTGCAATGTGGCGACGATCTGTCCCCGCGAACATATCGCTGGCGAAGGTTGCGGCCAACTGCTCGTCAAGCCGCATGAGCCATTGAAGGACCCGGTCTGCACCAATCGTGTTCTTGAAATCGACAAAGTGTTTTTCCTGAAAGACGCTCAGCCCTCCTGAGCGCGCATCGGAATGGAAGTCCGCTCCCCCCGCGGTATCGGGAAGCCATTCCCTCATTTTTCGGAAAAGATCATCGCGCCGAATAGGCTTGCCGATATGATCATTGAACCCGGCACCCATAAAGTCGCGCACCTGCTGCGGCAGGACATTCGCCGTCATGGCAGCAACGAAAACCTGACTGGAGGAGTGATCGAGGCGGCGGATTTCACGGATGGCCGTCATTCCATCCATTCCCGGCATCTGGATATCCATCAGCACCAGATCGTAGGTTGTGGTCTGGACAGCTGCGACTGCCTCCTCCCCATTGGAGACGGCGTCGATGACGTGCCCCGCGGATTCAAGCAGGGTCTGCACCAACTCCCGGTTGATATCGACATCCTCGACGATGAGGATACGGGCCGATTTGGCGGCCCGAGGCAAGCCAGCTTCAGTCGCGAGTGGCAGTTGCATCTCCGTGTGAGGTAATGCCAGCTCGATCCAGAAGGTTGACCCCTTGCCCTGCTCACTGTCCACGCCGATCTGGCCGCCCATCAGTTCGACCAAGCGCTTGGAAATGGCAAGCCCCAGCCCCGTGCCACCGAACTCGCGGCGAATGGATGGGTCGCCTTGAGAGAAGCGCTTGAAGAGACGGCTATGCTGCTCTGGTGCGATGCCGATTCCTGTGTCGGTCACGGAAATGCGGATCACATCCCCCGCCTCGGAAACTCCTTTGCTCTCCAGGCGCGTCGTGATTTGCCCTTCGCGCGTAAACTTCACGGCGTTGTTCAGGAGATTGAGCAGGACTTGGCGCAGGCGCGCCTCATCGCCCAGAACCATTTTCGGAACATTTGGATCACATTCGATCCAGATCGGCACGCCTTTCTTGCCGGCGCCGCTGCTTACAATCGAAACCGTGTTGTCGACGAGTGAGACGAGCGAGAATGGCTCGATCCGCAATTTGATCTGATCGGCCTCGATGCTGGAGAAATCGAGAATATCATTGGCAACCGTCAGCAGGGCGGAAGCGGACACCTGGATAAGGTCCGCATAGCGCCTCTGCTTTGCGCTGAGCCTCTCATCCAGCAATTGTTCCGTATAGCCGATGATGCCGTTCAAGGGCGTTCGGATCTCATGGCTCATCGAAGCCAAGAAGTTTGTTTTTGCCTGGCCGGCGATATTGGCCTGGCTGAGAGCTTTCTCCGCCACATCCTTGGCCGCCACCAGTTCCTTCTCTCGATCGGCAACGGCCTGAGCCATCCTGTTGAAGGCGCGTTCGAGAATGCGAACCTCACCTGCCCCTTTGTACGGTGAGCGCACATTGAAGCGTCCGTGCTCAAGCGCCTCTGCCGTCTGAACCAAGCTCCGCAAAGGTCTCAGGATCAACCCTTCGACACCGAGCAAGCCGAGGAGAAGAGAGCCGCTGACGATCACAATGACCAGAAAAATCCTGTAACGCAGCGTCTCATCGATCGGGCCGATCACCGATGCCCTGTTCAAACCGATCGCGAGTATGGCCTCGGTCCCCGGCAGGGTTCGAAACACGAACAGCCGGGAGGTCCCCATAAGGTCCGCTGCCTCCGCATTGCCTTGCGGGGTAGCAAGGGCCTTCTGCACGACGTCGTAGCCCTGAAGGTTCCGGCCAACAAGGTCCTTTCTAGGGGGATAATGAGCGACAAGAGTGCCGTTACGATCGATCACGAGCATGTTGACGTCGAGATCAGGACCGAACTGGGTGAGAGAGTGCTCATCCAGCAGGCTAGGCCGCACATCAGCAGAGATCATGCCCTTGATCCGGCCGTTCTGGAGGATCGGCACTGCCGCTGTCATGTTGAGATTACCGTTCGTCGGGTCGACAGCAAGCTCACTCAATGCAAATCGCTCGCCATTGAGAATACGGCGGAAGAATTCACGCTTCGCGAAGTTCGGCGCCGTGGCATCGGCATGGGTACTGCAGATTTCATTACCGCTCGGGTCTAAGACCCGAACTGCGCTCATCCAACGATACATGCTCAGATGACGTTGCAGGGTTGCTTCGCACGTCCTCCTGTCGGATTGGAGCGCCTCTGCCTCGCTCATGAAACCCAATGCCGTGCTCGCCGCACTAATAATATGGCTCTGGCTATCGACGGAGTAGGAAATCAGAATTTCAGCGCGCTCCCGCGTTGCCTTCATCGCGAGCTTTCGCTCATCGCCCGCGAATTGGACGAGAGCGGCGGTCAGCGGCGCCAGAGCTGCGATCCCAATCAGCAGGAAGCGCCAGAGAAGACTATCCCGGTGCAGGCGGAGCAGCTTTGCCCCTGCTCGCATTATTCTGACTCTGTAGGCGAGCCCCATCGCGACGCACTTCTATTGAATTACATGCCGCTCATCAGCTTGCGACGGCGGTTCGGATAAGGGCGTGCGCCGGCAACTGCCGCTGCGGCGCGGTTGTTCACGCCGAAGTAGCGGAAGATCGCTGCCATATGGATCTTGACCGTTCCCTCTCCGAGGCCGAGAGCCAAGGCGATCTCCTTGTTGGTCTTGCCCTGTACCAGAAGATCGAGCACGTCTTGCTGGCGTGGCGTCAGAGGGCTGATGGGTTCACCATGCTCCGGTTCTGGCTCGGGCGCTGACGGCTCGGTCTTTTCTGCAGCCTTCTGCGGTTCTTCTTCCGTCGCATCCACAGGCGTGCCGGAAATATCCGCCAAGCAGGGAGGCACATAGATCCCCCCATCGAAAATGGTTTGAAGGGCAGCAGCAAGATCCGTAATGCTCAGGCTCTTGAGCATGTAACCATGCACTCCCGCCTCAAGAGCCAGGAGGATATTGCGGCGATTGCTGGATGCTGAAATAACGGCGACCCGCGTATCGGGAAAGCATTCCCGAACCGTGCGCAGGTTTGTGGGCGTTCTCATGCCCGGCATGGAAAGGTCGAACAGCGCCACCCCAATGTTCGGATGCTCGCCCAGTCGCTCCAGAGCCTCATCCAAAGAACCTGCCTCGATGATCTCTGAGAAACCGAACTGCCGAATAAGAATTGCACCCACGGCCATTCGGAAATACGCATCATCATCGGCAATAAGGCCGATGCGCGCAGGCGCCCCCATTATTATTCCCCCCTTCAAAGCACATGTCTGATCGACAAGGATAGGACAGAAGTCAATTCTTATTGTTTACACGGTTCAACTTGCCGCACTCTTAATGGAAGAACAGCATGATACACCGTTCCGTATAAATAAAGCAATGACAACATTGTTCTTTGAAGATTTCCGCACATCCAGCAGAACTATTTCAGACGCCACGCTCAACGATTACGTAATTACATTTATAATCATAGAGCTGGTGTGAACAGGGTTTGTCTTCGCGCTCTAAGCAGGAACACAGATAGGTATAGACAGGAAAACTACGGCTCCCCAAGGTTATAAGCGTATCTGGGACACTGGCACGGTTCGTGCTATTATTACACACGACAAAGTGCATATATATTTTGCGAAATTGCAAAATATGAGCGCCGCAGAAGTGGCGACATCTGCCAACCCGTAGAAAAACAAGCGCGCCCCTGCAACTTGACCTGCATAAACGCAAACTTTTTCAACCAGAAGGAACCGCGCGGCCTGAAGACCGCGCGGCAATGCTATCCGAAAACAACCCATAGGCCTGCCAAAGTAACGGCCACGCCTGAAATGCGCGACGCTTGGCTTTGTCTAGTTGGGCCGGCACCCATAGCAAGGCCAAAGAGGTGCAGGGCAAGGCTCGCAAGAGCAAAGCCCGTGCTATAGGCGAGAGCGCTGCTTCCTCCGGGAAACTCGATGCCGTGCGCATAGCCGTGGAAGAGAGCAAAGGACCCCACAAACACCATCGCTGCGGCCGGATGCCAGGAGCGCCCCCATGCCATCAGTGCTCCAAGGACAATGACAGAGGCAGCAATGCCAGTCTCTACGGCAGGAATGCTCACTCCCATCATCCCCACCGCTCCGCCGACGAGCATCATGGCAATGAAGCCTGCAGGGACAGCCCAGATCGCTCGACTGCCCAGAAAGGCGGCGAACAGGCCAACGCTGACCATGGCAAGGATATGATCCAGACCTGTGAACGGATGTCCGAAGCCGGCTGCGAAACCGGAGATGAGGTGCTGACCCGTATGGGCCAAGGCCGGAGTGGCGCTGGCCACTACACCGATTGCCAGAATTGAACGCATCAATCTCATCGAAATCCTCCTCTTACGCAGCCGCAGCCAAGCCGCCGGCTTGCTCGATGAACTTCGCGATGGCATCGACCCCGACACCTTCACGAATATTGCTGAACACATAAGGACGCTGGCGACGCATGCGCTTTGTGTCCTCCTCCATGATAGCGAGATCTGCACCGACATACGGTGCCAGATCGATCTTGTTGACGACGAGCAGATCCGAGCGGGTGATGCCGGGACCGCCTTTGCGCGGGATCTTCTCTCCACCCGCCACATCGATGACATAGATCGTGAGATCGGCCAGTTCAGGTGAGAAGGTCGCTGCGAGATTGTCGCCCCCGGACTCCACCAGAACGATATCGAGAGCCGGAAAACGCTTTCGCATCGTGGCGATGGCAGCCAGGTTGATGGATGCGTCCTCACGAATAGCCGTATGCGGGCAACCGCCCGTCTCGACACCCATGATGCGTTCGACCGGAAGAGCACCTGCGACTGTCAGAAGGCGCGCATCCTCTTTGGTGTAGATGTCGTTGGTGATGGCGCAGATATCGTAGCGCTCACGGAAGGTTTTGCAGAGCGCTTCCATCAATGCCGTCTTGCCGGAGCCGACAGGCCCACCGATACCGACGCGAAGGGGTCCCGTTTGAAAATTCATGAGCGGAAGAGCCTCGTATATTGATTTTCGTGATGGAAGGAGCCGAGATCGGCACGGAAGGTCGCGCTGCCGATATCATCGAGCGACAGATCAAGAACCTGGTGCGCTACATCCTGGACAATGGCGGCCAATGATGCGCAGGCACGAATGCCCGCGGTCTGGCCAATCGGCGCCAGCCTGATGGCAGCGGAAACGAGAGCCTGAACCAGCCCAAAGAGATAAGCAGCTGCGGCAGTGGTCAAAGGGATTTCATGAGCTGCCGTGGCCATGCCGATGGTGACAGGAAAAGCGACGTCGCCTTCCAGCGGTATCAACAGAGGAGAAGGCCATGCTGCAAACGTCGCATCCAGAAAGCTCCGCCCCTGCTGGCTCGTCTCAAGATAGAGCTCGGCCGACGGTGAGAGAGCAAGCGCGAGTTCGTTGACCTCTTCGAGAGCAGCAGCATCGCCTGATCTCACCGCACCATGGGCATGACAGAGCAGAATTGCATCATTGCGTCCCTGCCCCAATGTCAGAAAGTCGCCAAGCCAGGCAACGAGCGTTTCCTCGTTCGTGACGTCTCCTGCCTCCACTGCCCATTCCAGAGTATGGGAATAGGCATAGCAGCCCACGGGATAGGATGGCGACAGCCAGGCAAAAAGCGGCAGGATCGCCATTGCCTCACGATCAATCTTCTGAAGCGGCCTGCGATCATCCATGGGCATGTCCATGATGCTGGTGCTCCGAATGAACGCCGTGGTCATGATAAGCCCCGCGCACGGGGCAAAAGGGACGCTCGACGATATCGACCCGAGCCCCAAGACCGCGCAGCATGTCGACCAGCACATGATCATAGCCGATAAAGATCGCGTCCCGCGTGATCTCCGCGGGTACGTGCCGGTTTCCGATATGCCAAGCCAGCGTCAGGAGTTCGAGAGGATCGTCTGTCCTGATCTCGACGAGACGCTCGGAAGCAGCCTTCACCTCGACCAGCCATCCTGTCTCCAGGCAGATGGCATCGCCGTCCTCCAGCACGTCTGCCTTGGCGAGATCGAGCAGAAAGCTGGTGCCGCCATCGGCATTCAGCACGATGCGGCGGCGGTGGCGATCCCCATGGTCAAGAGTGATCACATCGACGATGCGGTCGGTGTCAACGTTCTCGCGGCGAATGATGGATATGGCGCGGATCATGTCAGAACAGGAAATAGCGTTGGGCCATGGGGAGGATCTTTGCGGGCTCGCAGACCAGCAACTCGCCATCGGCGCGGACGTCGTAGGTTTCGGGATCGACCTCGATCACAGGCGTGGCGTCGTTGAGCACCATGTCCTTCTTGCCGATGCCGCTGCGAACGTTCTCGACCGCGACGAGCTTCTTTTGAACGGAAAGCCTGGATGCCAGCTCATTCTCTACGGCCGCTTTTGAGACGAAGGTCAGCGATGTCGTGGCGAGCGCCCGCCCATAGGCTCCGAACATGGGCCGGTAATG
Source organism: Microvirga medicaginis (assembly GCF_052658925.1). NCBI lineage: Bacteria > Pseudomonadati > Pseudomonadota > Alphaproteobacteria > Hyphomicrobiales > Methylobacteriaceae > Microvirga > Microvirga medicaginis. The sequence continues at coordinate 133,428 of NZ_JBQWEL010000009.1, forward strand.
CACGGGTTGCGGAGTCGGGATCGAGGCATTGGGATCTCCCATGAGCGCAGCCGCGATCGCCCCCCCTTTCAGAACGAGATCTGGCTTCACGCCGAAAAAGGCGGGTGTCCAGACCACGAGATCGGCGAGCTTTCCGACTTCGACTGAGCCGATATGCTTGGAGACGCCATGCGCAATGGCCGGATTGATCGTATATTTCGCGATGTAGCGGCGCGCGCGAAGATTATCGTTTTCGCCTGTTTCTCCCGGCAGCTTGCCTCGTTGCACCTTCATCTTGTGAGCCGTTTGCCAGGTGCGAATGATGACCTCTCCGACGCGGCCCATGGCTTGGCTGTCGGATGACATCATGGACAGCGCCCCGATATCGTGAAGAATATCCTCCGCCGCAATGGTCTCCTTGCGGATGCGGCTCTCGGCAAAGGCCAGATCTTCCGGAATCGAGGGTGAAAGGTGATGGCAGACCATGAGCATGTCGAGATGCTCGTCGATCGTGTTCACCGTGTAGGGACGCGTCGGGTTGGTGGAGGACGGCAGCACGTTGGGCAGCCCTGCCACCTTGATGATATCCGGCGCGTGTCCACCGCCTGCACCTTCCGTGTGGAAGGCATGGATAGTGCGTCCCTTGAAAGCCGCAATCGTATCCTCGACGAAGCCTGACTCATTCAGGGTATCCGTGTGGATCATTACCTGCACGTCATAGGCATCGGCCACCGAGAGGCAGCAATCGATAGCGGCAGGCGTGGTCCCCCAGTCCTCGTGCAGCTTGAGAGCGCAGGCGCCAGCCTGGATCATTTCCTCCAGCGCACCCGGCTGCGAGGCATTGCCCTTGCCGGTGAAGGCCAGGTTCATCGGGAAAGCATCCGCCGCCTCGATCATGCGCGCGATATGCCAGGGGCCGGGCGTACAGGTGGTGGCGAAGGTGCCAGTCGCCGGTCCCGTGCCGCCGCCAAGCATCGTAGTGATCCCCGACATGAGCGCCTCTTCGATCTGCTGCGGGCAGATAAAGTGAATGTGGGAATCGAAGCCGCCCGCCGTGATGATCTTGCCCTCGCCTGCAATGATCTCCGTGCCTGGACCGATAATGATATCGACGTTGGGCTGCACATCCGGATTGCCGGCCTTGCCGATAGCGGCGACGCGCCCATCCTTGATCCCGATATCGGCCTTCACCACGCCCCAGTGATCAAGGATCACCGCATTGGTGATGACAGTATCGACGGCTCCCTCGGCCCGTGTCGTCTGCGACTGTCCCATTCCGTCGCGGATGACTTTGCCGCCGCCGAATTTCACCTCCTCGCCGTAGGTTGTGAAATCCTTTTCAACCTCGATCATGAGAGAGGTGTCGGCAAGACGGATCTTATCTCCCTTGGTCGGGCCAAACATATCGGCATAGGCTGCGCGCGGGAGAGAGGAAGGCTTTCTCGTATTCGACATCAGAGCGCTCCCATCACGCTTTGGCGGAAGCCATAGACCTCGCGCTTGCCGGAAAGCGGGACCAACACCACCTCCCGTGTCGCTCCAGGCTCGAAGCGCACCGCCGTGCCTGGCGCGATATCGAGCCGCATGCCGCGTGCTTTCTCCCGGTCAAAGGACAAAGCCGGGTTCGTTTCATAGAAATGATAATGGCTCCCGACCTGAATCGGCCGGTCACCCGTATTGGCGACTGTCAGTGCGATACGCTCGACCCCTTCATTGAACACGATCTCGCCAGCTCGCGCCTTCACCTCGCCCGGCACATCCACTGAGGCGGCGCCGCGGATCGGGTGATGAACGGTGACAAGCTTCGTTCCATCCGGAAACGTGGCTTCGACCTGCACGTCATGAATCATCTCAGCGACGCCTTCCATGACCTGATCGGCGGTGATGACATGGGCGCCAGCCTCCATCAGCTCCGCAACGGATCTTCCATCACGGGCTCCCTCCACCACCGTATCCGCAATAAGTGCGATGGCTTCCGGATGGTTGAGCTTGACGCCGCGCTCAAGGCGCTTGCGTGCGACGATAGCGGCCATCGCAATGAGGAGTTTGTCTTTTTCACGGGGTGTGAGTTGCATGAGGCTATCCTAGCTGAGCCAGACACGCGGCAGAGGCGCGCCGCGGAATGCGAGGAGAAATGGGATAGTCGCGCCGTGCAGCGCTTCGATGCTCATCGCGCAGAACCGCACGGCCAGCAGCCCGTTCCAGGCGCTGGCGGCAGTCTCACAGCCATTTCCAGAAGAAAGATGCTCGCGAGCAGAGTCGACACGGGACTCGGCCTCCGGTGAGATATGGATCAAGGTTGCGAAAGCACGAGCACCGTTGCCGATACTCGGCCTTTCCAGCAGATCTGCGATGGGGCCGTCCAACCGTAACGTATCGGCGTAAACCAAGCGTCGCCCGCGACGAATACGCCAGCGATCTTCAAACAGGCCATCGGTAATATGCTCGGCGCGCGCTTCACGGCCGAACACAACGGCCTCGAATAAAGTCAGATGCGCATCCTCTTCGATTGTCGCATCGAGCCGACGGACCAAGCGTGCTTTATCGAACAGAAGGGTCTCCTGCGGGAGCCAATCGAGGCGCGCCCCGGAATGCACATTCAGCGATACGGCCAGTTCCGCAACAGGCCCGTCAGAACGGTAAACCTTCTCCGCTGCCGGTGTCGCTACCGTGATAGCCGCTCTAGGTCCCGCCTCAATGTCGATAGTGAAACGGTCGCCGCAAGCGATACCGCCTGCGGTATTCACGAGAACGGCATCGAGACCGGCCCCCTCACCCTTTGGGATCCGAATGCGCATGGAACCGCTTTCCTCAATGCGCATCGGGCGCGTGGATCCATTCAACCCCGCCGCACTGAATGCGACACGTCCGAAGGCGCGCTGACGCTGAGGAGCGGTCACCTGTGAAGCGCCGTCAAATGGCCAAGCGTTGACGTACATCGTCGCCCTCAAGCGCCTGACGATCGCCCTTCTGAACGATCTCGCCACGCTCCATGACCACGAAGCGGTCAGCCAAATCTCGAGCAAAATCGAAGTATTGCTCAACCAGCAGAATGGCCATGTCCTTCCGCTCACGCAAGTAGGCAATCGCCCGCCCAATGTCCTTGATGATCGAAGGCTGAATGCCCTCCGTCGGCTCATCGAGCACGAGGAGTCGAGGCCGTGTCACGAGCGCTCTGCCGATCGCGAGCTGCTGCTGCTGTCCGCCGGAAAGGTCTCCGCCACGCCGGTTCAGCATGGATTTGAGAACGGGGAAGAGCTCAAACACCTCATCTGGGATCCGGCGTTCCGAGCGCTTCAAGGGCGCAAAGCCGGTTTCCAGGTTCTCTCGAACCGTCAGCAGTGGGAAAATCTCTCGCCCCTGTGGAACGTAGGCAATGCCTAAAGCTGCGCGTTCGAACGGCTGCAGACGAGCAATGTCCTTGCCATCGAAGCGGATCGTCCCGTCCGAAATCGGCCGGTGTCCAGCGATGGCCCGCAAAAGAGATGTCTTTCCGACACCGTTACGGCCAAGAATGCAGGTGACCTCACTCACAGCGGCGTCAACGGATACCCCGCGCAAGGCTTGGGCCGCGCCGTAGAATAAGGACAGTTTCTCAACTGAAAGCATCGTCATCGGCCCAGATAAACCTCAACCACGCGCTCGTTTTCGCTGACCGCATCGAGCGACCCTTCCGCGAGCACGGAGCCCTCGTGAAGACACGTGACCTTGACATCAAGATCGCGCACGAAGGTCATGTCATGCTCTACCACAACAACCGCTTTCGTTTTGGCAATGTCACGCAGGAGTTCGGCTGTATCGGCGGTCTCCTGGTCGGTCATACCAGCGGCAGGCTCGTCGATCAGCAAGAGCTTAGGTTCCTGCGCCAGCAGCATCCCGATCTCGAGCCACTGCTTCTGGCCGTGGGACAGTTCACCTGCCTTGCGATGACGATAGGCAGTCAGGCGAATGCGTTCGAGCAGAGCCTCAATTCTCTCCCTCTCCTGCGCCGTGCGCCGTGAGAGCAGCATCGAGAAAGGCCCGCGCTTGCCCTTGATCGCGAGAAGAAGATTGTCCTCGACAGAATGCATCTCGAACACGGTCGGCGTCTGGAACTTGCGTCCGATGCCGAGTTCAGCGATGGCCGCTTCATCCAGAGCCGTCAGGTCATGAGATCCTTCGAAGAGCGCAGTCCCTTCATTGGGCCTCGTCTTTCCCGTGATCACATCCATCATCGTCGTCTTGCCCGCTCCATTGGGACCGATAATGGCGCGCATCTCCGCATGGTCGATGGCAAGAGACAGTGAATTCAACGCCCGAAAGCCATCGAAGGAGACCGTAACATTGTCGAGATAAAGAAGGGCCGGCGTAACGGGTGCGCTCATGGTTCTACTCTGCCGCCTGAGATACTGCTTCGGGAGAAGGCTTTGATCCGAGCCTTTGCCGTGCGCTCCCCCACAGCCCCTGCCCCGCACCGAGAATGCCGCGAGGCATGAACAGCGTGACAAAGACGAAGAGGCCGCCCAGGGCGAACAGCCAGAACTCCGGAAGCGCCCCCGTGAACCAAGTCTTGCCGGCATTCACGACCAGTGCACCCAGAATAGCACCAGCCAGCGTTCCGCGCCCGCCAACGGCCACCCAAATAACGAGTTCGATGGAGTTCGCAGGAGCGAACTCGCTCGGGTTGATGATGCCGACCTGTGGCACATAGAGCGCGCCGGCTATGCCTGCGAGCATTGCGGAGATCGTAAAGACAGCCAGCTTGTAATGCTCAACCCTGTAACCTAGGAATCGTGTTCGGCTCTCAGCGTCGCGGACTGCCACGAGCACCTTGCCGAATTTGGAACTGACGAGCCAGCGACACAGCAGATACCCTGCTCCCAGTGCAGCGACGGACGACACGAACAGGACAAGACGCGTCGAGGCGGATTGTAGAGGAAAACCCAGAATGTCCTTGAAATCGGTCAGACCGTTATTCCCGCCGAAGCCCATGTCATTGCGGAAGAAGGCCAGCATCAGCGCATAGGTCATCGCCTGCGTGATGATGGAGAGATAGACGCCTGTGACGCGAGAGCGGAAGGCAAGCCAGCCGAAGATGAAGGCGAGAATGCCAGGAACCAGCAGCACCATGAGCATCGCGAATGGAAAGACGTCAAAGCCATACCAGAACCAGGGAAGCCCCTTCCAGTTCAGGAAAACCATGAAATCCGGCAGGACAGGATGAGCATAAACGCCACGAGATCCGATCTGACGCATAAGGTACATGCCCATGGCGTATCCGCCGAGCGCAAAGAAGGCGCCGTGCCCCAGTGAAAGGATGCCGCAAAAGCCCCAGATCAGGTCGACAGAGAGCGCCAGAAGAGCAAAGCAGATGTATTTTCCAAGCAGCGGAACAAGATGGTCAGGCAGATGCAGAGCGGAACCCGGGGCAGCCAGTCCGTTCAGGACCGGCACCAGAACAGCCGCCACAGCCAGAAGGGATAAGACGATGACGGACTGCCTATCGAGCACGGATTGAGCCTTCATGCTTCCACCGCCCTGCCTTTCAGCGCAAACAATCCGCGCGGACGTCTCTGGATGAAAAGGATGATCGCGATGAGAAGCACGATCTTGCCGAGGACAGCGCCTGCATAAGGCTCGAGCATCTTGTTCGCGATACCAAGCGTCATGGCGCCGACCAGAGTGCCCCAGAGATTTCCGACGCCGCCGAACACGACAACCATGAAGCTGTCGATGATATATCCCTGCCCAAGATTGGGACTGACATTGTCGATCTGCGACAGGGCAACACCGGCGATACCGGCCACGCCGGAGCCCAAGCCGAAGGCAAGCGCATCGATGCGATTGGTTCGGATCCCCATGGAACCCGCCATGCGCCGGTTCTGCGTGACGGCCCGGACGTAAAGGCCGAGCGACGTATAGCGCATGACGAGGAGAAGAACGGTCAAGACCGAGAAGGCAAAAACTACAATGGCGATGCGGTTGTAGGTCAGGCTCAGCCCACCGATTTCAAGCGCGCCACTCATCCAGCCCGGTGTACCGACTTCACGGTTAGTCGGACCGAAGATGGTTCGCACTCCCTGCTGCAGAATGAGCGACAGACCCCATGTCGCGAGCAGGGTTTCCAGCGGTCGTCCATACAAAAAGCGGATCACTCCGCGCTCGATCAGAATGCCCACAGACCCGGCAACAAGGAAGGCAAGCGGCAATGCGATAAACAGAGAGGCATCGAAGAGGCCTGGTGCATGGGCACGGATCAGTTCCTGCACCACGAAAGTCATGTAGGCCCCGATCATGACCATCTCGCCATGGGCCATGTTGATCACGCCCATGGTTCCAAAGGTGATGGCAAGCCCGATCGCGGCCAGAAGCAGGACCGATCCAAGGGAAATGCCGTACCAGACATTCTGAAGCGCATTCCAGAACGCCAAGCGCGTCTGAATGCCCTCTGCGGCGGCGCCTGCAGCTTTGACGAGCTCTGGCGACGCACCGGCGGGCAATGTGGTGAGGAGAGCAAGAGCCTCCTGGTCGCCGCGCGCGCCCAGGATCGCGATGGCTGCTCTCTTGTCCGCAATCGAAGCGTCGGACTTGCTTAAGATGATCGCAGCGCGTGCACTCTCCAACGCATCTCGCACATGGACATCGCTCTCCTGAGCGATGGCACGTTCGAGCACCGATAAGGCGGCGACATCCCGAGAGCGGAAAACAGCGCGAGCTGCATTGAGACGGGTTGCCGGATCGGCGCTGAGCAGCGTAAGGCTGCCCAAAGCCGCCTCAATGGCACGCCGAACACGGTTGTTCACCCGAACCGGCTTGAGGCTTCCTCCCGGATTTGCCGCCTGCCCTGTTGCGGCATCAACAAGGGTGCCCGAAGTCTCTTTCAGATAGACCTGCCCAGCCCCGACCAGGAGACGGCCGTCCCGCAGCGCCTCGACAACGATTAGAGCCCGGGCGTGACCGCTGCCTGCGATTGCTGAAAGAGCAGCCTCCGTATCCGCATAGCTGTCAGCGGCAAATTTCGGCAGTGCCTCCTCATAGGGGCCTGCCATGGCACTGGCAACCATACCGATCAGCAGAACAAAGGCCGGCCAAACATTGCGCAAGCTGGACATGAATCGAACTTCGAAAATGGAAAAGGATGAGAGCGGCCATACAGTCGCTCTCTGCTCACCTAGTTAGGCACCGCACTTCTTGGTGACGGTGTTGTAATTGCCGCATTTGAGCGTCTTCCAATCGGCGATTAGGTCCTTCGATCCTTCGAGGTACTTCGACCAGGCTTCGCCAGGCACGAGTGAATCCGTCTGCGAGACGGTTTCGAACTGACCGTCTTCCTTGATCTCGCCGATGAGAACCGGTTTCGTGATGTGGTGGTTCGGCAGCATCTCGGATACGCCGCCGGTCAGGTTCGGAACCTGCACGCCGACGATCGCATCGATCACCTTGTCCGGATCGGTCGTGCCGGCCTTCTCAACCGCCTTCACCCACATGTTGAAGCCGATCACGTGAGCTTCCATGGGATCGTTGGTGACGCGCTTCTCGTTCTTGGTGAAGGTCTTCCACTTCTCGATGAAAGCCTTGTTCTCAGGCGTATCAACCGACTGGAAGTAATTCCATGCGGCCAGGTGGCCGACGAGAGGTTTCGTGTCGATGCCGGCGAGTTCTTCCTCACCGACGGAGAAGGCGATGACGGGAATGTCCGTAGCCTTAATGCCCTGGTTGGCGAGCTCCTTATAGAAGGGTACATTGGCATCGCCGTTGATCGTGGAGACCACGGCCGTCTTCTTGCCTGCCGAGCCGAATTTCTTGATGTCCGCGACGATCGTCTGCCAATCGGAGTGACCGAACGGCGTGTAGTTGATCATGATGTCCTCAGGTTTGACGCCCTTGGATTTCAGATAAGCCTCGAGAATCTTGTTCGTGGTTCGCGGGTAGACATAGTCGGTACCGGCGAGCACCCAGCGCTCCACCTTTTCTTCCTTGGCGAGGTAATCGACGGCAGGAATGGCCTGCTGGTTCGGCGCGGCGCCTGTGTAGAACACGTTGCGCTCACTCTCCTCACCTTCATATTGAACGGGATAGAACAGGATATTGTTGAGTTCCTTGAAGACTGGCAGAACGGACTTGCGCGACACTGAGGTCCAGCAGCCGAAAACGGCGGCGACCTTGTCTTGGCTGATCAGCTGACGGGCTTTCTCCGCAAAAAGTGGCCAATCGGAAGCTGGATCGACCACCACAGCCTCGAGCTTCTTGCCCAACAGGCCGCCTTTCTTGTTCTGCTCTTCGACGAGCATCAGCATGGCATCCTTCAGCGTGGTCTCGCTGATCGCCATGGTGCCTGACAAGGAATGAAGAATGCCAACCTTGATCGTTTCCTGTGCCTGTGCGGCTCCCGCCATCGCGCCCGAAACCAGTGCGGCCGAAGCCAGCGCGATCAGGCGTCTACGTGTCATCTTCAACATCGACATGGTCCTCTCCCTCGCCTGCCCTGTTTGAGGTGCAGCACGGGATCACAAGCAATAACCATGCCAATATGAGCTTTAAGGCGGATCGAGCCCTTCAAGGGTTCAAGTCCCCCTCTCCAGGACGAGAATTGAGCACGCTGATTGAAAAAGCGGCAGAGATTGGAGGCGAGACCGCAACTGCCTTTCAGTTCTCTTGCACAAAAAAAGCGGCTGAACGGAAACCGCTCACCCGCCATGTTGTCCGCTATGGAGTGGAATTAGACGTATGCTGCCGTCTGATAGGCCCGCTCGTAGACTTGCCTATATTTAGAGGCGGAGCGGTCCCAGCCATGAGGCCTGTTCATCGCGGCCCGACGCATGGCCGAGAGGCGCTGCCGTGAACGGAAGGTCTCAAGGCCCCGCCTGATCGCATCGGTGAACCGATGGACACAGGGCGCTCCGAAAAGAAAACCATTCACGCCATCCTCAATGGTGTCGGCCAGACCGCCCGTTTTATGAGCAATCGGCAAAGATCCGAAACGCTGAGCATACATCTGGCTCAATCCGCAAGGCTCGAAACGGGACGGCATGAGAAGGAAATCGCTGCCGGCATACATGCGGCGCGCATCACCCTCGTCATAGCCTATCTTCACGCCCACCGAGCCCGGATGGCGATGAGCAAGAGCCTGGAGTTCCGCTTCGAAACGGGGTTCGCCCTGACCGATGACGGCGATCTGCCCGCCTTGCGACACGATGGTTTCGGCCGCTGAAATCGCGAGATCCACACCCTTCTGATGGACGAGACGGGAAACGACGGCGAAAAGCGGGCCATTGGAGAGATCAAGCCCGAAGCTCTTGCGCACGTTGCTGGCATTGGCGCGCTTGCCCCGGACATTCTCTGCCGAGAAGCGACTCACCAGATAAGGATCCTTGGCGGGATCCCAGCTCGGATCGATGCCATTGATGATGCCATCGAGACGACCTTGGCTCGCGCGCGTTCTCAAGAGACCATCGAGGCCGCAGCCGAACTCGGGCCGGGTGATCTCCTGAGCGTAGGTCGCACTCACGGTCGTAATATGGGACGCATAGAAGATTCCTGCCTTCAGGAAAGACAGCTTTCCATGAAACTCCACGCCATTGATGTGAAAAGCGGCATCCGGAATGCCGAGACGCGATAACCGATCGCGTTCGAAGATGCCCTGATAGGCAAGATTGTGAATGGTGAGAATGGTCGGGATATGCTCCCCGCGCCAAGAGAGGTACGCAGCTGCTAATCCCGATGGCCAATCATTGAGATGCAGAAGGTCTGCACGCCATAGAGGATCGCCGTTGCCGCAGGCAATGTCGGCTGCTGCCAGGCCAAGACGCGCAAATCGGATATCGTTGTCGCTCCAGTCCACACCAAAAGGATCGACATAGGGCGATCCGTCACGCTCATACAACTCGGGACACAGAAGGACATAGACGGTCAACCCGTCCTTCGTCATCCCACGGCCAAGGCCACATGCCGGAATACCGAAAGAGGCCGGCAGCCGCGCAATCTCCTCGACCGACCCGATTTGCGAGAGAACCTGTCGGTATCCTGGTATCAGAATACGGACATCATAGTGATGCCGCAGCGCTCGCGGCAAGGCAGCCGAAACTTCCCCGAGACCACCCGCCTTTACGTAGTCGGCTATTTCGGATGTCACGAAAAGGATGGATTGTTTACGCGTTACTGAAATCGAAGGCGGACGATCATGATGCAGCTCGGCATGTGCTACCGTCGCGAAAGCCGCACCAGCTTCCGGTTGAAATGTTTCCAACATGTTATCACGAGGGCGCGCTCCCCAATGACCCCCGCGCCCAAAGCAGGTCAGGTTGTTTAACGCTCATTCCCGCAGAAGGTTCCACAAAAATTCTGATTATTGTTAGCTAACCCGGGCGCGGCGATTATGTCGCAGGATCCTTGGAACTTTTCGCCGAGAGCATCTCGCATTGTGAAAATGATTCCCGCAACCTTAGCCGTCACTTTTCAAGGGCCGGGAACATTGCACAGCGAAGCTCGTTCGCAAGTGCCTCGATTACAAGTGCCCCGATTATTGGGAGATCCCATGCAGCGTATTCACCCGATGCCTTTCGGGACGGAGATCACGATAGATGGTGTTCGCTTTGCCCTCTGGGCACCCACCGCGAGTGAGGTTAAGCTTGTGCTTGACGGGGCAGATCAGGCGATGGAAATCCACGAGGATGGCTGGTATCGCCTCGTCTCGTCCCATGCTCGGGCAGGCAGCCGTTACGGCTACAGGGTCGATGGAAATCTTGTGGTGCCGGATCCCGCCTCCCGCTTTCAGCCGGACGACGTGCACGGGTTGAGTCTTGTTGTCGACCCACGCTCCTATGAGTGGTCAGACACCTCCTGGAGTGGGCGCCCCTGGGAAGAGGCCGTCATCTACGAAGTGCATGTGGGCACGGCAACGCCTGAAGGCACTTATGCAAGCCTCGTGAAAAAGCTGGATGCTCTGCGCGATCTGGGCATCACGGCTATCGAACTGATGCCGATTGCCGAATTCCCTGGCCGCCGGAACTGGGGATATGACGGCGTCCTTCCCTATGCCCCGGATGCTGCCTATGGCCGTCCGGAAGACTTGAAGCGGCTTATCGACCATGCGCACGAGCTTGGGCTGATGATGTTCCTCGATGTGGTCTATAATCACTTCGGCCCATCCGGGAATTATCTCCACGCCTATGCGAAACCTTTCTTCACGGAACGGCACCCGACGCCTTGGGGTGCCGGTATCAACGTGGATGGCGAAGGCGCTCGCTTCGTGCGCGACTTCTTTATTCATAACGCGCTCTACTGGCTGGAAGAGTATCATTTCGACGGGCTTCGCTTCGATGCGGTTCACGCCATCGTCGACGACAGCAGGCCGCACTTCCTTGAGGAACTCGCCACACGCATCCGTCAGTCCATTCGGGACCGACACATCCATCTCGTTCTGGAGAACGAAGCCAATCAGGCGCGCTGGCTCGAGCGGCACTCTGACAGAAGCCCTCGCCTCCACACGGCGCAATGGGCGGATGACATTCATAATTCCTGGCATGCCCTGCTGACCGGGGAGAATGAAGGTTACTACCAGGATTATGCGGACGAGCCTCTTAGGCGACTCGGCCGCGCGCTCGCCGAGGGCTTTGCCTATCAGGGTGATCCATCGGCCCATAAGCCGGGCGTCATCCGAGGAGAGTCCTCCGCTCATCTGCCGCCGACAGCTTTCGTATCCTTCCTTCAGAATCATGATCAGGTCGGCAACCGCGCGTTCGGGGAGCGCCTCTCCCATCTTGTCCCACAGGATCGCCTAGCACTGGCGCAGGCCATCTTTCTTCTCTCACCCCAGATTCCGCTGATCTTCATGGGTGAGGAATGGTCAGCATCAACCCCGTTCCAGTTCTTCGTCGACTTCGAGTCGGAGCCCGATCTCGCCAAGGCCGTGCGAGAGGGGCGCCGGGGTGAGTTCAAGCACTTCAAAGCCTTTGCCGATCCTGACACAGCACAGAGCATTCCTGATCCAACGGACTCTGCGACTTTCGAGCGCTCCAGGATCGACTGGGCGGAGCCCGAGCGCTCTCCCCATCGGGAAGCCCTGTTGGAGACAAAGCGCCTGCTGAAACTGCGGAAAGACGAGATCCTGCCTCTCCTCAGAAGCGAATATCGCGGTTCTCGCTACACGATCTCACCTGAGAGCATGCTTGATGTCACCTGGGCATTTGCGGGCGCAAAACTCCGCCTGCTGGCGAACTTCGGAGATCGGCCTATGTCCATCGACATCGGAAACGATGTCCAGGTGCTCTGGTCAAATTCAGGTCCTTCCGATGGAAACGCGCAGCTCGAACCCTGGAAGGGCATGATCGTGAAAGAGGCATCGGCATGAGCAAGCTGGATGCTCTCTTGGAGCGCATGGCTGAACTGGTCGGCATTTCACCGGACTACGCCGATGCCTTCGGGCGGAGCATCGAGACGAGCCCGGAAACACGCAACGCCCTTCTGGCGGCTCTCGGTCTCAGGATCGGCTCCGAAGATGAAGCGCAGCAGAGCCTTGCCCGGCTCGAAGGATTGAAAGCAGGTCCAATCCCTGCCGTCGTTTCGATTTCCTCCGATCGTCCAGCAATCATCCCACTTCGCGGCAAAGTCGAGCAGGCCGGCTGGGTGGTCACGGAAGAGACGGGAGCGACACATGAAGGAACTCTCCCGAAAGGCGAAGCGGCGCTGAATATCCCTGCCCTGCCCATGGGCTATCATCGCCTGCAGATCGGAGAGTTTGAAGCGACGATCATCTCAGCACCCGACGCCTGCTGGCAGCCTCAGGCATTCGAAGGTCGGAAGCGTCTGTGGGGAGCCACTGCTCAGATCTACTCTCTGCACTCGGAGAACGACCTCGGCATCGGCGATTATACGGACATCGCCCTCCTCGCTGAAGGTGTCGGAACACTTGGCGGAGCCTTCCTCGGCCTCAGCCCCGTTCATGCGCTCTTCTCAGCCGACCGCGCGAAGATCTCGCCCTATTCGCCCTCCTCCCGTCTTTTCCTGGAAGCACTTTATATTGATCCGACCCGTGTAGAAGGTTTCGCCGAGAGTGGGGCCAGGCAGATCTTGAAACAGAAGGATGTTCAGGAGCGCTTGTTCCGTCTTCAGAGCGCCCAGCTCATTGATTATACGGAGGCTTGGGCGATCAAGCGTCCGATGCTTGATGCCTTGTGGAGCCACTTTCAGAAATCCGGCGACCATGCTGCGTTCGAAGCCTTCAGGCGCGCAGGAGGAGAAGCACTTGAAGCGCATGCGACATTCGAGGCTCTTTCCGAGTATCTTCATGAGCAGGGACACACGTGGGTCGGCGAGTGGCCTGAGGCCTACCGCGATATCCATTCAACCGAGATCGAGCGCTTTCGCGACGATCGTCGGGAATGCGTCTCGTTTTATGTGTGGCTTCAATGGCTGGCAGACCGTCAACTGGCACAAGCGGCCGAGCGCGCACGGGCCGCTGGCCTGACGATCGGCCTTTATCGCGATCTTGCCGTCGGGGCTGACGGCGGCGGCTCTGAAATCTGGGCGACGCCCGATCGATTTGCGCCTGGGCTCGCTGTCGGAGCGCCTCCCGATCCTCTTGGGCCACAAGGTCAGAACTGGGGCCTGCCGCCCTTCAATCCCCTGACATTGGAAGAACAAGGCCTGGCAGCCTTCCGCGATCTTGTGGCGGCGAACATGCGCCATGCCGGTGCGATACGCATCGACCACGCCTTTCAGCTGCAACGCCTCTTCCTCATTCCATCTGGCGCGCCGGCATCGCAAGGGGCCTATGTCGATTATCCGTTCGGCGCCATGCTCGCGGTTCTGCGCATCGAAAGTCATCGCGCCCACTGCCTTGTCATCGCGGAAGATCTTGGAACGGCCCCAGAGGGCTTTTCGGATGCCATCATGGCATCGGGTCTTCTCAGCTATCGTGTCCTGCCCTTCGAGCGTGACGGGGCCGACTTCAAGAAGCCGGAGGATTATCCACGCTCAGCCCTTTCCGTCCTGACGACCCATGACCTTCCCACATTCACCGGATGGTGGCGAGGACTCGATATTGACCTGCGGCAGACGCTCGGTGTGTTCGACCCTGAGACAGCAGCAAATGAACGTGCTGCGCGCCAAGCGGATAAGCAGCACTTCACGAAAGCTCTTGCCGAAGAAGGCCTTCTCTCATCAACGAGCACGCCGGATGAACCACCGCTCGAAGGAGCTGTGCGCTATCTCGCACGGACCTCATGTGTGCTGACGGCCTTGCAAGTTGAGGATGCCTCGGGCGAGCTGAACCAGCCAAACATGCCAGGCATGGATGCAGGCCACCCCAACTGGCGCCGGCGTCTTTCGAACACGATCGACGACATTACGGCTCCCGGTCAGCTGATGGCGAAGTTATCCGTCGCTCTGACGGAAGAAGGACGGGACGCGCGGCCCCGGAGAAATGCCCTCGCATCTCCGCCACCTCGCGCCACATACCGGCTGCAATTTCATAGGGACTTCACCTTTGATGATGCCGTCAGGATCGTGCCGTACCTGGCCAAGCTCGGCATCAGCCATGTCTACGCATCGCCCATTCACGCGGCCAGCCCTGGCTCGACGCATGGCTACGACATCGTCGATCACTCCGCCATCAATCCGGAACTTGGCGGCGAGGAGGGATTCCTCCGCCTGTCGGATGCATTGACGGCCCACGGCCTAAAACTTCTGCTCGATATCGTGCCCAATCATATGGGCGTGGGCGGGAGCGCCAATGGCTGGTGGCTGTCGGTGCTGGAATGGGGGCGGCTTTCGCCTGCGGCTGATGCCTTCGACATCGATTGGGAGAGACCCGGAGCTCAGGGCAAGCTGATCGTGCCTGTTCTCGGCAGTCTTTACGGCGAGGCCCTGGAAAAGGGCGAGCTGCAACTGAAATTCGACGCCAATGAAGGCAATTTCAGCGTCTGGCATTGGGAGCACCGGCTGCCTATCTGCCCGACAACCTATCCCATGGTGCTCGACCAAGCCTTGGCTGCTCTCGATGAAAGAGCAAAGGCCGGTGACCTGCTGGCACTGACGGAACGCCTGCGCGCCATGGGCGAGCCGACATCGTTGGAGCATCCCTCCTCACTGCAGGAAGAAGGTGAGCAGCTGAAACGGCAATTGTCGCGCATTGCTGCCGATCAGCCATCGATCAGGAAAGCGATCGACCATGCCTTGAAGTTTCTCAATGGCACTCAAGGCCTTCCTGACAGCTTCAATGCCCTGCACCGCCTTCTCGAAGCTCAATCCTACCGCCTGGCCTATTGGCGGGTTGCGTCGAGCGATATCAACTATCGCCGTTTCTTCGACATCAACAATCTCGCAGGCATGCGGGTCGAGGTTCCGGAGGTTTTCGAACGGACGCACGAGCTCATCTTGCGTCTGGTGAAGGAGAACCGGATTCATGGTCTGCGGATCGACCACATCGACGGCCTTGCCGACCCGGAAGGATATGCTCGCGCGCTGCAGCGCAAGGTAGGCCCCGGGTTCTATGTCGTCGTCGAGAAAATTCTGGAGCCCGGAGAGCAACTGCGTCCCTGGCCTGTTGCCGGCACGACCGGATATGACGCTCTCAACCTGATTGACGGCGTTCTTCTCGACGAGCAGGCAGGCGAAACCTTCGAACGTATCTACCGCGGGGCATCCGGCCCTGCGGATGAGTATGACGATCTGCTGAAGCAGGCAAAGCTCGAAATGACACAATCGAATTTTGCCGGTGAGCTTGAGGTCCTGGTCTCCGACATCAAGACAATTGCGGATGCCAGTCGCCACACCCGGGACTACACGGCTTATGCCCTGCGTCGGGCTCTGGTGGAGATCATCGCTGTTTTCCCGGTCTATCGCAGCTATCTTGGCGAAGGCGAGCCTTCACTCGCGGATGTCCACCTCGTCGAGGGAGCCGTCCAAGCCGCCAAGCAGTCCAGCGCCCTGCCCGACCGAAGCGTGCATGACTTCATTGCTGCGGTTCTATTCGGCAGGGGGCAAGCAGCCGATCCCGCTGACGTCCGACGCTTCCGCCGGCGCTTCCAGCAGCTGACCGGCCCGGTCATGGCCAAGAGCCTGGAGGACACTCTGTTCTACCGTTATGGGCGCCTCATTGCCTTGAACGAGGTCGGTGGCGATCCGGGGCATTTTGGTCTTACCTTGCAAGAATTCCACGAGGCCAATGCCAAAAGGGCGAGCGACTGGCCCTATGCCATGATTGCGACCGCCACTCACGACACGAAACGCGGCGAGGATGCCCGCGCCCGCCTGCTGGCGCTCTCCGAAATACCCGAGGAATGGGAAGAAGCCGTCAGCCTCTGGCGTGAGGCCATCTCGCCTTATCTCTCCGACGTGAACGGCTCCGCTGCCCCGGATGCGAATGATCAAGTGATCCTGCTTCAGGCACTCCTCGGCGCATGGCCACTGGAGCTTCTCGATGGGGATGACGGCCAAAAGCTGGCATCCTTTCATGAACGCATGAAAGGCTATGTCACCAAAGCTCTTCGGGAGGCCAAGCGGCAGACGAGTTGGGTCAATCCGAATAACGAGTACGAAGAGGCAGCGCTGAGCGTGCTACAGGCCGTGCTCGACCCGAAAGGCGGAGTCCTCGATCGGCTGCGGCCCCTTGCCCGGCGTATTTCTGTCCTCGGCATGCTGAACGGTCTCTCGCGCACCATCCTTAAAATGACCCTGCCGGGGGTGCCTGATATCTACCAGGGGACGGAGTTCTGGGATTTTTCTCTCGTCGATCCCGACAATCGCAGGCCCGTCGATTATACTGCCCGCGCTCGGGCGCTTGCTGAGATACCATCTCTGGAGGCACTCCTATCTGAATGGCAGGATGGCCGCGTCAAGCAGTCCATTCTCGCACGCCTTCTGCAGGATCGAGCCTCGACACCCAGCCTCTATGCCGATGGTGATTATCAGGCGATACCGGTTGAGGGCGAGCGTGCCTCCCATGTGATTGCCTTCATGAGGCAGCACGGCGACGGCAAACTCGCCGTCATTGTTCCTCGCCATTGGAACAGCCTCGTCAGTACAGACCGCCCCAAGTTCGACCCTGCAATGTGGAGCGGGTTGGGTCTCGCCTTGCCTGACGGCCAGTGGCGGAATGTGATAACGGGCCAGGTTAGCACCATTATGGCCGGTGGACAGGACCTGGGCGAGCTTTTGTCCTCCTTCCCCTTTGCGGTCTTAAAGCAGGATCGATCCACATGAGGACTTGCGCCACGCAGTGCTTACCCTCACCTCCCTTCGCCCTCCTCCGTCTGGTCGCGGATCGGGTCCGCCCCATAATGGTGTTCTCTCGTGATGCAAGAACGCCGCCACGAAGACTCATCAATGGCAGCGGAAGAACGACCAAGGGAAAGTCAGCATGGCCCAGCGCAGGGGTGGATCGCAGAGCGTGAAGGAGCGTTCGGTCGAGCCGCAATCGGTTGCTGACATCATCGCATCCGGTGACCCCTTTTCCGTGCTCGGTCCTCACGAGATTTTACCGGGCACCTGGGAAGTCAGAGCCATCATTCCCCATGCGGATGCGGTCACTGTCGTCGCGCGTGACGGACAGACTGCTCTCGTTCCTATGGAGAGGAGGCTTGCCGATGGGCTGTTCGTCGGTACTCTGAATACTTCGGAACGTCCGGATTACAGGCTGAAGGTCGAGAGCCAGGACCATGTGGAGATCAGGCACGATCCCTACAGCTTCGGAACTTTCCTTTCCCATCACGATGTCGCGCAGCTCCGCGATCCCGGCAGCAATGCGATCTACCGAAAGCTCGGCGCCCATCATCTGGATTTGGGGGGCATCCAAGGCTTTCTGTTCGCCGTGTGGGCTCCGAACGCATTGCGCGTGAGCGTCGTCGGCGAGTTCAACAACTGGGACGGACGGTGCCACCCGATGCGGCGACGCCATGAGGGTGGCGTTTGGGAGCTCTTCATTCCCGACGTCATGGCGGGCCAGCGCTACAAGTTCGAGATCGTCGGCCTTCACGGAAATCTGCTGGCGCTCAAAGCCGATCCTCTCGCCTTTATGGCTGAGCATCCTCCCGCCACTGCCTCCATTCTCAAGGACACTCCAGAGTTCGCGTGGAACGATGGGGCATGGATGAGGGCCCGCGCCGCGCAGAACCAGCGCAAGGCGCCCATGTCCATCTATGAATGCCATCTCGGATCCTGGGCGCGCGTGCCGGAGGAAGGCAACCGCTATCTCACCTATCGCGAGCTGGCCGTCAGGCTCATCCCTTATGTGAAGGGTCTGGGCTTCACGCATATCGAGCTCTTGCCGATCACCGAATATCCTTTCGACGGGTCCTGGGGCTATCAGCCGATCTCCCTTTATGCACCCACGAGCCGCTTCGGCACGCCTGAGGATTTTGCAGCATTCGTGGAAGCGGCCCATGCTGCCGGAATCGGCATCATCCTCGATTGGGTGCCGGCCCATTTTCCGAACGATCCGCATGGCCTGAGCTATTTCGACGGCACGCATCTCTATGAGCATGCCGATCCGCGTCTCGGATTCCATCAGGATTGGGGCACCCACATCTACAATTACGAGCGGCAGGAGGTTGCCACTTTCCTCGTCGCGAATGCCCGCTTCTGGCTGGAGCGCTACCACCTCGATGGCTTGCGTGTCGATGCGGTGGCCTCGATGCTCTATCTCGACTACTCCCGCAAACCTGGCGAGTGGATTCCCAATCGATACGGCGGCAACGAGAATTTGGGGGCGATCGACTTCCTGCGCCGCATGAACGAGGTCGCCTATGCCTCGGCGCCGGGGGCTATCACCATCGCTGAGGAATCCACCGCATGGCCCGGCGTTTCGCAGCCGACCTACACCGGCGGTCTTGGCTTTGGCTTCAAGTGGAACATGGGGTGGATGCACGACACCCTGCGCTACATCACCAAGGACCCGATCTTCCGCCGTTATCACCACCACGATCTGACGTTCGGTCTTCTCTACGCTTTCTCGGAGAACTTCATTCTGCCGCTCAGCCATGACGAGGTCGTTCATGGCAAAGGCTCACTCATCGGCAAGATGCCCGGCGATCAATGGCAGCGTTTTGCGAACCTGCGCGCCTATTTCGGGTTCATGTGGGGGCATCCGGGAAAGAAGCTGCTGTTCATGGGCGGAGAATTTGCCCAGGAGCAGGAATGGAACCACGACCAGAGCCTCGACTGGCACCTTCTGGACGATCCCTACCACAAGGGTGTCCAGACGCTCATCCGTGATCTCAATGCCGCCTATCGCTCTGTTCCGGCACTGCATGAACGCGACTGCGAGTGGAAAGGCTTCGAGTGGATCGTCTCCGATGACAGAGACAACAGCGTCATCGCGTGGCTGCGGCGGGGCGATGACGAGAATTCCATCGCGGTGGTTGTCTCCAACTTCACCCCTGTTCCGCGGGAGGAATACCGCATCGGCGTGCCGTTGCCCGGTTTCTATCGGGAGGTCGTAAATACGGATGCCTCAGTCTACGGAGGCTGCAATGTCGGCAATCTCGGAGGGGTTTCGGCCGAGGAGACGCCGAGTCATGGGCGCCCCTGCTCCCTCTGTCTCACCATCCCGCCTCTGGCCACTCTCATCCTGGTTCTCGAGCGCGCCTGATTGGCGGAAAGCATATTGTCGAGCTTCCCACGGGACTTCCAGCCTCCTGGCGCGTTGATGATGTGAACCGATCTGCTCCGCTTCCTGAGACCCGCGATGAACGACAAAATCGAGATCCGAGAACCTGCCCCAGTCGACATCGTTACTCCAACTGTTCGGCGGACATCCCGACTTCGGGAGGGACTGCCCTACCCTCTGGGAGCGACCTGGGACGGCCTTGGCGTGAACTTCGCCCTTTTCTCCGCCAATGCCACGAAGGTCGAGCTTTGCCTCTTCGACCTTGAAGGCAAGCGCGAACTGGAGCGGATCGAATTGCCGGAATATACGGACGAAGTCTGGCACGGCTACCTGCCGGATGCGCGTCCCGGCACCACCTATGGTTACCGTGTGCACGGGCCTTACGAGCCCGATGCCGGACATCGCTTCAACCACAACAAGCTGCTTCTCGATCCTTACGCCAAGCAGATCATCGGTCACTTGAGGTGGGACCCAGCCCTGTTCGGCTACAAGGTCGGTTCGCCCGACGCGGATCTGTCTTTCGACGAGCGCGACAGCGCAGCCTTCATGCCCAAATGCCGTGTGATCGACACGGCCTTCACATGGGGGAGTGAACGCAGGCCGCAGATTCCATGGGAGCGCACGATCATCTATGAGGCGCATCTGCGCGGTTTCACTATGAAGCATCCCGCGATCCCGAAAGAGTTCCGCGGCACTTTCACGGGCCTGATGCATCATGAATCGATCAACTACATCAAGAGCCTTGGCGTCACTACCGTCGAACTCCTGCCGATCCACGCCTTCGTGGACGACAGTTACCTGATCGAGAAAAATCTACGCAATTACTGGGGTTATAACACCATTGGTTTCTTTGCCCCGCAGCCGCGTTATCTCGCGAGCCCATTCGTGAACGAAGTGAAGGAAATGGTCAGCCATTTCCACGATGCCGGGATCGAGGTGATCCTCGACGTTGTCTATAACCACACGGCTGAAGGGAACGAGTTGGGCCCAACCCTTTCCTTCAAGGGCATCGATAATGCCTCCTACTACAGACTTGCTCCCGAGAAGCGCTACTACATCAACGATACCGGCACCGGGAACACGGTCAACTTGAGCCATTCGCGGGTCCTGCAAATGGTCACCGACAGCCTGCGCTATTGGGCGCAGGAGGTCCATGTGGACGGTTTCCGCTTTGACCTTGCCACCATCCTCGCCCGTGAGCCCCATGGCTTCGAGGAGGATGGACGCTTTCTCGATGCCGTAAGGCAGGATCCCGTGCTCAGTCGCATCAAGCTGATCGCCGAGCCGTGGGATTGCGGCCCCGGCGGCTATCAGGTCGGGCGCTTCTCTCCCGGCTGGGCTGAATGGAATGACCGCTACCGCGATACAGTCCGCGCCTATTGGAAGGGGGAAGATGGACAATTACCGGGGCTCGCTTCTCGCATCACTGCCTCTGCGGACCTCTTCAACAAGCGTGGCCGCAAGCCTTGGGCCTCAGTGAACTTCATCACAGCCCATGACGGCTTCACGCTCCGCGACCTCGTCTCCTACAACGACAAGCACAACGAGGCGAACGGCGAGGACAACAAGGACGGACACGATCATAATCTCTCCTGGAACCACGGCGTCGAAGGCGAGACGAACGATCCCGAGATCCGCGCCTTGCGCTTCCGGCAGATGCGCAACATGCTCGCCACCCTGATCTTCTCCCAGGGCACACCCATGTTGCTGGCAGGTGATGAATTTGCCCGCACGCAGCACGGCAACAACAATGCCTATGCGCAGGACAACGACATCTCCTGGATCGACTGGGAAGGAGTCGACGAGGATGGCGCGGAACTCTTCGAGTTCACCCGCAGGCTGATCCAGCTGCGCCAGAGCCTGCCGATCCTTCGCCGCGGGCGTTTCCTCTCTGGCGTCTACAACGAGGAACTTGACGTCAAGGATGTGACATGGCTCACACCTTCAGGCGATGAAATGACTCCCGTGCATTGGGAAGATCCTCACGCCCGCTGCCTCCTTATCCTGCTGGACGGCCGTGCACAGCCGACAGGCATCCGCAAGCGCGGTACGGACGTGACCTTGCTCCTGATCCTCAACGCCCATCATGATGTGGTGAAGTGCAAGCTCCCCGCCGTCACCGGCGGTCGGGCATGGGCATGCCTTGTCGACACGAACAGGCCGGACTTGAATGTCCCTACATCCTTCAATTTCGACAAGGTATACACGGTAACCGGTCGTTCGCTGCTGCTGTTCCAACTTCAGCCGGAGGAGCAACCGAAGAAGAAGCGGAGTACCGGATAGATGTTCTCAGACTTCCTCGAGGCATGAGCGATAGAGATGGACATATTGGCGGGCAGCCCTGTCCCATCCAACCTCCGCTGCCATGCCGTTTCTTTGCAGCCGACGCCAGGCCTCCATGTCAGACCAGAGGATCTTGGCCCGGTTGGTTGCATCGATGAGGCCCGTCAGATTGACGGGTGAAAACTGGAAGCCCGTGGCGACGCCTGCCGCCACGGCCATTTCATTGGCATCGATGACAGTGTCGGCGAGGCCTCCGACACGAGAGACAATGGGCACATTGCCGTAGTGCAAGGCGCAGAGCTGTGTCAGCCCGCAGGGTTCGAAACGGGAGGGCACGAACAAGGCATCGCTTCCACCCTGGATCAGGTGCGCCAAGCCTTCGTCATAGCCGAAGAAACAGCCCACCTGTCCCGGATAAACGATGGAGGCGGTTCGAAAACTCTCCTCAAGCGTCCGCTCACCGGCGCCCAGGAGAGCAAGCTGCGCTCCATCCGCCAGAAGTGCAGGCAAGGCCGCGAGCACGAGATCGAGCCCCTTTTGCTCGGACAGGCGGCTCACCACGCCGAAGAGCATCGCGTCGGGATCCTCATCGAGACCAAGCCGCTGCTGCAGAGCCCGCTTGTTGGCATCGCGCCTGTCCAGTGCGTCACGGCTGAATGCCGCAGCAAGAGAAGGATCCCTCGCAGGATTCCAGACGTCTTCATCAATTCCATTGAGAATGCCGGAAACGTCCTTTGATCGGGAGCGCAGAAGACCGTCGAGACCCATTCCACCTTCAGGCGTTTGAATTTCCTTCGCATAAGTCGGAGACACTGTCGTAATGCGATCCGCAAGCAGCAAGCCTGACTTCAGGAATCCGATCTGACCGTAATACTCGACTCCGTCCACCGTGAAGGAATGGGGCGGAAGGCCCAGTTCGTAGAGCAGATCCGCGGGAAAGATCCCTTGAAAGGCGATGTTGTGGATCGTCACGACCGTGCCCGGCCGGGGCATATCGCTGTAATGCAGATAGGCTGGGGCGAGTCCTGCCTGCCAGTCATGGGCATGGACGATATCAGGAAGGAAGCCGGGCACATGACCCTGCCCGATATCGGCAGCCACCCGTCCCAGAGCCGCGAAGCGCCTCGCATTGTCCGGCCAGTCCCGCCCGTCAGGCGTCAGATACGGCGAACCTGGGCGCTCGTAGAGATGCGGCGCATCGATGACGAAGAGATCAAGCCCCTTCACCGTCGCCGAGAGGAGACGAGCCGAGCCTCCGAAAAGATGCGGATATTCACGAACCGTTTCAGTGTGCCCCAGCGCTTTCAGGACAGCGGGGTAGCCGGGAAGAAGGGAGATGACATCCACTCCCTCGCGGGCCAGCGCGAATGGCAACGCACCGGCCACATCAGCCAAGCCACCTGTCTTGATGATGGGAAACAGCTCCGACGCGACGGACAGAACGCTCAGAGACTTCATCCAGACAGCCTATCGATCATCGGCTTCGTGATAAGGCAGATCCCCCGCTCCGTGCGCCGGAACCGTCGGGCATCCTCGTCAGGATCCTCACCCACCACCAATCCATCCGGGATACGCACGCCACGGTCGATCACCGCGTTCTTCAATCGCGCTCCCCGTCCGATATCGGCATAGGGAAGAATGACCGCGCCCTCCACATGGGCATGGGAATGCAGGTGCACGGCGGTGAAGACAAGGGACTGGCGCAAGGATGCGCCGGAGACAATGCAGCCGCTGGCGACAAGCGAATTGATCGCATATCCACGCCGGCCATCCTCATCGTGCACGAACTTGGCAGGTGGCCAGGTTTCGGAGAAGGTCGAAATCGGCCAGTCGCGGTCATAGAGATCGAGAGTCGGAACGATGGCAGTCAGGTCGATATTGGCCTCCCAATAAGCGTCAACCGTCCCGACGTCGCGCCAATAGGCCGGCGCATCGCTTCCGCCTGCCTCTGCGCCCGAGCGCACGCAGGAAGTGGTGAAGCGATGCGCGACCGCTTTCCCGTGCTCGACGAGATAGGGAATGATGTCCTTGCCGAAGTCCCGGCTCGAGCCTGGGGTAGCCGCATCCCGCCTCAACTGGTCAAACAGGAATCGCGTATTGAAGACGTAGATCCCCATGCTGGCCAGCGCCATGTCAGGTTTGTCGGGCATGCCGGGTGGATCGGCAGGCTTCTCCAGAAACGAGACGATGCGCTCCGTTTCATCGATAGCCATCACGCCGAAGCCCGTTGCTTCCATGCGCGGAACCTCGAGGCAGCCGACGGTCACGTCCGCACCGGAATCCACATGCTGGCGGAGCATGATCTCGTAATCCATCTTGTAGATGTGATCGCCTGCCAGAATGACGATGTATTCGGGATCGATGCTCGCGATGATATCGAGGTTCTGATACACCGCATCCGCCGTTCCCTCATACCACATGGTCTCGGAAACGCGCTGGCTTGCGGGGAGAATGTCGAAGCTCTCATTGCGCTCGGAGCGAAAGAAGTTCCAACCTCTCTGCAGGTGCCGGATGAGGCTGTGCGCCTTGTACTGCGTTGCCACCCCGATGCGCCGAATGCCGGAATTGAGCGCATTGGAAAGGGCAAAATCGATGATACGCGTAGTGCCGCCGAAATAGACGGCGGGCTTGGCGCGAATATCCGTCAGCTCCATGAGCCTGGAACCGCGACCTCCCGCAAGAATGTAAGCCATGGCATGGCGGGCAAGAGGCGCGGAAGCAACGCTCGGGCTTGGCAAGGTAAGGTCCTCATATCAAGGGCGCTGTGTGCCCTGTTTGTAGACTCTGAACCCGGCCGGAAGTTCTCTTGCCTGTTCCGGATTGCAGAGGGAGTTCCTGCCCCATAACCTTCGCATCCATCGCGCGAAGGCTAGAACGCTTCTTGCGTCATATCGTCGGTTTTGTGGATCGCCTCCGTTTCGGAGCAGCGACTGTCTCGCCGGCAGCTTCATTCACCTCCCCGACAGTTGCAGCTGCTTCAGCAGCAGTGCTTCTGCGCCTTCTCGTCTTGGGGGCGGCAGGGCTGCTCAGAACCTCGTCCAGGGTCTCGCTCGTCATTCCGAGGGGGGCCGGATTCGTTTCGACAGGAGCGTCTTCGTCGCTGCCGACGACAGGAAACGAGATGCTGCTGGAGACATCGTCTTGCTCTCCGAGAATCTCGCGTTCTGCCTGATACCAATATTCATCAGCCTGGCCGGGCTGGCTCCCGTGCTGCATCCATAATTCGTACGCCCGTTCCCGGATTCTTTGTTCAAGTTCCTTGTCCATGATCGCCCTTTTGTCCTCACGCCTGCTCTCGCCTGGGAGACAGTGAACCGGATGGCCACTCATCAGGCTTCATCATCAACGCCCGTACGCTGCATAAGTTATTAGGCAGCGTACGCGAATGACAACGGCTCGGGTCGAGCAAGCTTGGGGTTTTTGAGCCTCATTAGGGGATTAATTTTTAGGCGCAGTGGAAAGGGCCCGGCGCGGACTTCGCTACAATATATCGAAAACTGGAACCTTGGCCTCGTACCCGAGTTGCCGATGCAGTTCCGATGACCATGAGCAACGTGCATTTGTTTGATGAGACAGGCGTGCTGACTGGAAGTGTTCCAGGCTTGGAGACCGCGCGGGCATTGTCGCGCCCGATCCTCCAGCCTGGCCGTAATTGCTGGCGCGTCGTGCCTGCGGATCGCGCCTCGGCCCTTATTGACGGGGCAGAGTATTTCACCCAGCTCGAAGCCGCGATGCGCAAAGCGCAGCGCTCGATCATGATCATCGGCTGGGACTTCGACGGCAGCATTCGCCTGCGCCCCGATGTCGATCCGCAGAGTTCGCCCCCGCTCGGCCCCCTCCTGCGCTCGCTTGTGGAGGAGAAGCCTGAACTTGAAATTCGCATCCTCGTCTGGAGCATCGCCGTTGTCCATGCTCCGGGCGCACCGGGCCCTCTGATCTTCGGCGCCGAATGGCAGAACCATCCTCGCCTGAAGCTGCGCCTCGACAAGCACCACCCGCTTTATGCCGCGCATCACCAGAAGGTCGTCTCCATCGACGACAGCCTTGCTTTCGTGGGCGGTATGGATTTGACCGTGAGGCGCTGGGACACGAACGACCACGCCTGCGACAATCCTCACCGCCTCAGAGACGATGGCACGATTTACGATCCGGTTCACGACATCCAGATGGTCGTGACGGGGCCTGCCGCCCATTGCCTCGCAGAACTGGCCTATGAACGCTGGAGGATCGCGACAGGCGAGGAGGTTTCACCCCTGCCCCAGCCTGGGCTGGATCCATGGCCGCCGGATCTTCCCCCTCATTTTACCAACACACCGGTTGCCATCGCGCGAACCTATCCGGCGTGGGGCGTGCATTCCGCCGTGCAGGAGACGGCAGCGCTCAATCTGGACGCTCTCCGCGCAGCGAGCCGATCCATCTACATCGAAGCGCAATATATGACGGCGCCTTACATCGGCGACGTTCTCGAGCAGCACCTTGCCGATCCTGACGGCCCGGAGATCGTCGTGATCCAGACTCATGAATCCCATGGCTGGGCCGAGAAGAAGGTGATGGGCACCAACCGCGACCGTCTCATCCGGCGATTGCGCAAGGCGGACCGGTATGATCGTCTGCGTGTCTACTACCCCGTCGTACCGGCGGAAGACGGCTTCTGCCAGGTGCTGGTTCATTCGAAGCTCATCATCGTGGACGATACGTTCCTGCGCATCGGGTCGTCGAACCTGAATAACCGCTCGATCGGTCTCGACACGGAATGCGACCTCGCTATCGAGGCAACCAATGACGACATACGCCGGACGATTGCGGGCCTGCGAGACCGGCTGTTGGCCGAGCATCTCGGCACTGACCCAGACGTCTTCTCCGGTACGGTTTCGGAAGAACGTGGCTCGCTGATCGCCGCCATCGAGCGCCTGAACGTGAACGGACGTTGCCTTCGTCCCTTCGACGCGATGTACGATGAAGGCCCTGCAGATCCCGCCATAGGCACGAGCCTTCTCGATCCGCTGGAGCCCTTCGAGCCACTCTGGTTCCTGAAAGGGCTGAAAGGCTAAGGCTCACGCCCTCACCGGGGTCTCGCTCCGGCTCGCATGTGCTTGGCTCCTCCGGCGATAAAACAGTTCCGTCAGCCCGAACACAACGATGCCGATGCAGAGCGGAATGAGGAAATAGACGAACCGGAACACCAGAAGCGGTCCGATGAGATCCTGCCCTGGCAGAAGATACATGACCACGCTTTCAATGACGCCGAGGCCACCAGGCACATGGCTGATGAGGGCTGTGGTATTGGCGATCACATAAACGGACGCCACGCCCATATAGGCAACATCCGTGACGGCTGCGAGCGCCTGATGAAGGCATGCGGCAACGCAGGCGAAGTTGACGGAGCCGATGACGATTTGTCCGACGGCAAGACGCAAGGGCGGCATCTCCAGCGCCCAGCGGCGTATCCTGAGAGGCCTCCGCACGAAGGTGGAGAGCACCAGGTAGAGCGCCGGCATGGCCAAGCAGGCAAGGCCAAGCACGATTACGATAGGTTTCGCGAGGCCGGTGATCTCAACCGCCAGGCTCGAGCGCAGCAGGAGCGCCGCGCCTCCCAGGACCATCAGGCCGAGCCCGACCGTGATGCCGCAGAAGAGGATGACCTTCGCCACCTGCTCGGCACTCAGGCCCCAGCGGGTGTAGAAGCGATAGCGCACCGCACCGCTGCTGAGGAAAGCGAGGCCGATATTGTGGCCGAGCGACAGGCTCGTGAAGGAGGCCCAGGCTGCCCGATACCAAGGCTGCGGCCGACCGACATAGCGCAAGGCGAGATAATCGAAGCCGCTCAGACATACGTAGCTGGCCGCTGCGAACGCGCCTGCGGCTCCCAATCGCGCCACTGGGACGGCAAGGACCGCCTCCAGCAACTGGTCCAGGCTGTAGCGGCTGAGCGTGCGGTAGAGCAGGAAAGCGGCGAGGCCGATGGCGACAACCGCGATCAGGGGCTTCCAGATCTTCCGCATCTGTTCTCCGGTCTTTCTGGGCTGATTTCTGGACAAGCGATCCTTGAAAGGACTGGTTCCACCTCTAATCGCGAACGTGTTCCACTCTGGCCTTGTGAACCCTGACCGGCATCACCTGAAACTCGATCATCAAGGGCAGATGATCAGATGCGACACGAGCCACGGCCGAACGGATTGATTCGACCCGGATCACATGGATCGAGTGGCTGACGAAGGCATGATCGATCCGCAGCATGGGCAACCGGGACGGGAATGTCGGCTTCGTGCGATGGAGAGGCACTGCTTTCTGTGCATCACGCAGGCGCAATGCCAAGCGCTGATAGGCCCGCGAACGGGGAGACGCATTGAAATCGCCGAGCAGAATCACGGGCTCGCGGCAGGCATTATGTCCCAGCCATTGCGGCCCGAGGAGGCAATCCACCTGCGCCAGCCGCTCGTTTCGGCGCAATCCCAGGTGGGTCGTGATCACCTGCACGGCTGTTCCACCGAGATTGACGGACGCCCAAAGCGCTCCTCGAGGCTCTGGTGCCAGGCGCCCGATTCTGCCCGGGAGAGGGCCTGCCTTGATCAATTGCGAGGGGCGATGGGTGAGAATGGCGTTGCCATATTCCTCCTCCAGCACGCGCAAGCTGGCATGAAAATGCATTTGCATGCCAAGAGCCTGCGCGATGGCATGGGCCTGATCGACCCCACCGGTGCGCGCCCGCCTCACATCGAGTTCCTGGAGGGCCACGACGTCCGGTTCGTAAGCCGCAACCACGTCGGCAATGCGCCCCGGCGAGAGCCGACCGTCCGTACCAAGACAGCGACGCACGTTATAGGTCAGGATACGCGGCACCTCGTCTCCTTCCATGGGAATTATTACATGTGCAGACAGGGCTGCGGAACGGCAACCTCAGCAGCAATAACCCACGAGCGGCTTAGAATTTCCCCGCCGTCTTCCAGAGAGCGCAACATTATTTTAGAATCGAGAACAGGAGCCGCTCAACCGCTCAGACCAAGCTGCACGGCTTCCTCATCGGAGAAAAGGCGCGAGCGCGTGAGAAAACGGACATCGCGGCCATTCTCGAGAGAGAACATCCCTCCTCGTCCTGGCACCACGTCGATGATGAGCTGAGTGTGCTTCCAGTATTCGTACTGTGAGGGGCTCATGTAGAAGGGTGCACCGCCAATGGTGCCGAGGAGAACATCGGCATCACCGACGATGTAGTCTCCTTGCGGATAGCACATGGGCGATGATCCATCGCAGCAGCCGCCGGATTGGTGAAACAGGACAGGTCCGTACTCGTTTTGCAACGTCGCGATCAGGTCGAGCGCCGCAGGCGTTGCCGTCACGCGCAAAATGCCAGCATCCATTCCTTCTCCCTCCCTCGGTATTAGGCCGGGACGCAGTGCGCCCCGGCCTTGTTGGAGCCCGATCCCTTCGGACGACTGCCCCTTCGTCCGCGTCGGCCTCCTAGAGCATCGGACGAGAAAAGTGGACTTTCACTTTTGGGATCGATCCGATGCTCAATTTTTTCAATCAGCGCATCGTTTGGAGCAGAAAACCGGGTCCACTTTTCGTTGACGCGGCCCTCCGGGTCCGCACGATGCGCCAGGGCATCAGAAGAAGCCGAGAGCCTTGTCGCTGTAGCTCACCAGCAGGTTCTTGGTCTGCTGGTAGTGATCGAGCATCATCTTGTGCGTCTCGCGGCCGATGCCCGACTGCTTGTAGCCGCCGAAGGCCGCATGGGCCGGATAGGCATGATAGCAGTTGGTCCACACACGGCCTGCATGGATGGCGCGGCCGAAGCGATAGGCGCGATTGCCGTTGCGTGTCCACACGCCTGCGCCGAGGCCGTAAAGCGTGTCGTTGGCGATGTGCAGCGCCTCGTCCTCATCCTTGAAGGTCGTGACGGAGACCACAGGCCCGAAGATTTCCTCCTGGAACACGCGCATGCGGTTGTGGCCACGGAACACGGTGGGCTTCACGTAATACCCGCCGGCGAGATCGCCCGACATCACGTTGCGCTCGCCGCCGGTCAGCACCTGAGCGCCCTCCTGCTTGCCGATATCGATGTAGCTGAGAATCTTCTCGAGCTGCTCGCTGGAGGCCTGAGCGCCGATCATCGTGGTGGGATCGAGAGGGCTTCCCTGCTTGATCGCCTCGACGCGCTTGAGCGCCCGCTCCATGAACCGGTCGTAGATGGATTCCTGGATCAGCGCACGGCTCGGGCAGGTGCAGACCTCGCCCTGGTTGAGTGCGAACATCACGAAGCCTTCGAGGGCCTTGTCGAAGAACGCGTCATCTTCCGCGAGCACGTCGGAGAAGAAGATATTCGGCGACTTGCCTCCGAGTTCCAGCGTGACCGGAATGAGGTTCTGGCTCGCATATTGCATGATGAGACGGCCGGTCGTCGTCTCGCCGGTGAAGGCGATCTTGGCGATGCGCGAACTCGATGCCAGCGGCTTGCCGGCTTCGAGACCAAAGCCGTTCACGATATTGAGCACACCTGCCGGCAGCAGATCGGCGACGAGTTCCGCCCAGACCAGGATCGAAGCGGGAGTCTGCTCGGCAGGTTTCAGCACCACGCAATTACCGGCGGCAAGAGCCGGTGCGAGTTTCCAGGCCGCCATGAGGATCGGGAAGTTCCAGGGAATGATCTGTCCGACCACGCCGAGCGGCTCATGGAAGTGATAGGCGACCGTGTCGTGATCGATCTCGGCCGCCGAGCCTTCCTGCGCTCTGATACAGCTCGCAAAATAGCGGAAATGGTCGATGGCGAGCGGAATATCGGCGGCTGTCGTCTCACGGATCGGCTTGCCATTGTCCCAGGTCTCGGCCGATGCGAGAAGATCGAGGTTTTCCTCCATCCGATCGGCGATCTCATTGAGAATGCGTGCACGCTCGGCAGGTGCCGTCTTGCCCCAGGCGTCCTTCGCCGCATGCGCCGCATCGAGAGCTTTCTCGATATCGTCCTTGTCGGAGCGCGCTATTTCGCAGACCACCTTGCCGTTCAGGGGCGAAGCATTCTCAAAATACTTTCCGGCGACAGGCTCCTTCCACTCGCCTCCGATATAATTGCCATAACGGGTCTTGAAGGGTGCTTTTGCGATCGAGAGAAATTCTGGCTTGTTCATTTGGTTTCCTCCCTGGATGAACATAGCCAGATGAGCAATTTCCGTGCCAAAGCACTGTTTTGCAAAGCAGCAATCGTCCCCGCAGCGCCGTAAGTCACTGTCTGCAATCATGAGACCGGCAATGCTTGACCGTGTGCACTTTTGACCGCTTCGCTTTACCGGAAGTTCGGCTATGATGCTTTGCGTCACGTAAAGAAACGCATCTGCGACAGCTGTTGCAATTTGCGACACCGGGACAGGAGGAAGCCGTGTCGTCAGATAAGATTCAGCATGCGCGTCAATCGTTCTTTTCCAGGGGCAGTGTCCCCGGTGGGTTGATCTCGCAGCCCATTCTCCGCTCCTGGACCCGCTGCGCGGCTTTAGGTCTTGAAGGGCGTGCCAATTCCCTACCGGAACCTCTCACCTCTCGCGAATTCGCCATCTCCGCGGAAGAAGCGGAGACGTTCAGGCGTCTCTGCCGGCCCGAGATCGAGGCCCTGTATGCGGATGCGGAAGCGACCGATAGCATCGTCATCCTCACCAATGCGCGCGGGCTCGTTCTCGACACGATCGGCAGCGTTGATTTCGCCCAGCGCGCAGCACGCGTCGCTCTCATGCCCGGCGTGCCCTGGAGCGAGCAGACGGTCGGCACGAATGCGATCGGAACGGCTCTCGCGGAAGGGTGCCCCATCGAGGTCCGGGGCGCCGAGCACTATCTCGAATGCAACCGGATCCTGAGCTGTTCCGCCACCCCCATCATCGGGCCGCATGGAGAGGTGCTGGGAGTTCTCGATCTCTCAGGTCCGGCTGAAGTGCATCACGCCCATGCGCTCGGTCTCGTGCGGCTTGCTGCCGAGCAGATTGAGTATCGCCTGTTCGATCGCGGTTTCGAGCATGCGGATATCGTACACATCCACACGGACCCGGCCATGCTGGGAACGTCTCGTGAGGGCATTCTCGTTTTTGAGGATGGTTGCCTCAAGGCCGCCAACAGGTATGGCCTGAAGCTCGTTGGCCGTAACTTCGATGCGCTGGGGACAGTCACCTGGTCAGACCTGTTCCAGAACGGTGTCAGGACCCTTGCCGATACGGGCAACCTGAAGCGCAGCGATGGCGCCGCCCTTCTCGGACGGCTGGAACATCGCAAACCCACTCTCTCGTCAATGCTTCGACGGAAGCAGGCGCTCCCGCCCGCGAATATCGGTCCCATCTTCAATGCCGAAACACAAAGGGCACTGGACCGCGCCGTTCGGCTGCTCAACGCGGACGTTCCGGTTCTGGTATGGGGCGAGACGGGAACGGGCAAGGAAGTTTTCGCCCGTGCCGTTCACGGCGGGAGCGCGCGGGCGGACAAGCCATTCGTCGCCGTCAACTGTGCCGCCCTGCCCGAGACCCTGATGGAAGCGGAGCTGTTCGGCTACCAGGCGGGAGCGTTCACCGGTGCGCGTCCCGGCGGATCGAAAGGTCACTTACGCGAAGCGGATGGCGGCGTTTTGTTTCTCGATGAGATCGGCGACATGCCGCTCTCCCTCCAGACCAAGCTTCTGCGCGTGCTCCAGGAGCGGGAAGTCGTGCCTCTCGGCGGCAGCCGCGCGGTGCCCGTGGATTTCACCCTTATCTGCGCCACGAACCGCAATCTCTCGGAGCTCGTCCAGACCGGCGGGTTCCGCTCCGATCTCTATTTCCGGATCGCGCAATACAGTATCGAGCTGCAACCATTGAGGCATCGGGCTGACAGGATGCAGCTGATCGACGCCATCTGGGAGTCCCTTGGTGCAGCCTCTCAAGCAATCGTTCTGGAGCCTGAATGCCGGAAACGACTCTCCAGTTACGACTGGCCCGGCAATTTCCGCCAGCTGGTTGGCTGCCTCAGGGCCATGCTGGCACTGTGCGAGCCGGGAGACCGGCTGGGGAGTGACGCCCTCCCCCCGGATGTGAGGAATGCGCCACCGGCGCAGAGCCCTGCCCCGGCAAGGCCCGCGCCTCTCCCGGCGACGCTCGATTCAATGACCATCGCGGCCATGCGTGAGGCCCTTGCGGCAGCCGAAGGGAATGTTTCGCTCGCCGCCCGCAGACTCGGGATCAGCCGCAGCACCCTCTATCGGCGTCTCCAGGGCAACGCCTGAAGCACGCCTGTTCCGCCCGAAAGAACGGGAGCCGTGCGTACATCCGGCACTGGCTCCCGCCTTTCTGACCGGCCGCCCGAGCGACTGGATTCGTTCAGGATACGCCCAAAGCGCATTGATGGCGGCGACGCATAGGAGGTATGAAATTGCCTCCTTCGAGGGGCCTTCCTCTTGCGAAAGCCTATCAGCCTGAGGCACTGACCGTGCCTGTCAGTCAGACCTGTCTTGGGCGAGATGGCAAAAGGGATTTTCCTGGCCGACCCAACAAGCTATGGGCATGCCGCGACAGGTGAATGGAGCCGATATGAGCGAGCAGTTCTCTCTTGAGAAAGACAAGATCCGGGTGCTTCTGCTCGAAGGGGTCAACGAGAGTGCCGTCGAGCTTATCCGTTCGGCGGGCTACACGAACCTGACCTATCTCAAGACGGCTCTCGATGAGAAGGAGCTGATCGAGGCCTTGCAGGGCGTTCACATTCTGGGCATCCGCTCCCGGACCCAGCTGACACCTGAGGTCTTCGCGGCAGCCAACCGCCTCATCGCCGTCGGCTGCTTCAGCGTGGGCACGAATCAGGTCGATCTCGACGCCGCGCGCCATGCTGCCATTCCTGTCTTCAACGCCCCCTTCTCGAATACCCGCAGCGTCGCTGAACTCGTGATTGGCGAGATCGTCATGCTGTTGCGGCGTATCTTCCCGAAATCCACGGCGGCTCATGCCGGTGCCTGGGACAAATCGGCCATCGACAGTCACGAGGTTCGGGGCAAGACGCTCGGCATCGTCGGCTACGGCAATATCGGCTCGCAACTCTCGTATCTGGCCGAGTCGATGGGCATGCGCGTGATCTTCTACGATCAGACCGATAAGCTGCGCCACGGCAACACGGAGCCCGTCGAGAACCTGCACGATCTGCTCAGTCAGAGTGACGTGGTGAGCCTGCACGTGCCCGAAACGCCTGCGACGCATGGCATGATCGGGGCCTCCGAGATCGCTGCCATGAAGAAAGGCGCGTACCTCATCAATAACAGCCGCGGCACCGTGGTGGATCTGGACGCATTGGCTGAGGCGCTGAAGAGCGGACATCTGCGCGGCGCCGCCGTCGACGTGTTTCCCGTCGAGCCCGCTTCCAACAAGGAGCGCTTCGTGACCCCGCTCCAGGGCCTCGACAACGTGATCCTGACCCCGCACGTCGGCGGCTCCACGGAAGAGGCGCAGGAGCGCATCGGCGCCGAAGTCGCCAGGAAGCTGATCGACTATTCCGACGTGGGCTCGACTATCGGCGCGGTCAACTTCCCGCAGGTGCAATTGTCGTCACGCGCCACGGGCACGCGCTACATCCACGTGCATCGCAACGTGCCCGGCATGCTGGGACGTCTCAACCAGGCCTTCTCCAAGCGCGGCCTTAACATTACAGCGCAGCATCTGCAGACCGACGGCGAGATCGGTTATGTGGTGATCGAGGTCGAGGGGCAGCCTGAACAGAGCCGGGAGACGCTCCGGGAGATCCGCGCGCTGGAAGGCACGATCCGGGCCCGCCTGCTCTACGCCCTCGGCTGATCGGACGTCACACGATCCTGCATTGGCCCTTTCCTAAAGCGTGGAGCCATGCTTGGATCGTCCCATGATCGCCCGCGTTCAGGAACGGATCCGCAGCCTTCTCCAGCAAACAGCTTCACGCCTTGCTGAAGTTGCGCGTCTGCCGGCGGTCGGCGCTGAAGACACCGAAGCGCCCCTCGGTGCCGATCAGCGTCCCACCCCCCGAACACGCCCTCGTGCGGGCAATCGATTCTCTTCACCCTCCATCACTCCCAAAGAGCCGGAATCTTCAACAGACATGAGCGCCTCCGTCGACACACTCGCCGAACAGATGCTGACTCTGGTGGATATTGTTTCCGCTCAGGAGAAGGATATCAAAGCTCTCAAGGAGCAGTGCCGGAGGCTCGAAGAGCACAACCAAGCCATCATGGTGGCCTTCTCGGCATTCTTTCATGTGCTCTCGGTTGGGCGGGTGGCGAAAGCGACCGACGTCGCCGCTTTGCTGCAGAACATCAGCAGGATCGCCGAACAGGAAGGACGGCCCAGGGAATCCGTGGCCTTTCTCCAGGACCTCGCCAGGATGGTTCCCGATGCGGATACCAAACCCAACGCATAGGGACACTTTCCTCATTTACCGTCGCTCAGAAATCCCCCAACTGAGGCGGCAGGAGCGCATCGCGCAAAGCCTGCCAGCTGTCCTTGTCCGGCGCACTGATCAGGCCGCCTCCACGACTGATGGGCTTGTAGGGTGAGCCGTCGAAATGCGCCGTATAGCCGCCGGCCTCGCGGTGGATCAGCCAGCCCGCCGCATGATCCCAAGGCATCACGCTCGACGAGAAGGCGAAGTGGAGATGGCCGCCGGCGATCTGGCGATAGGTGTGCGCCGCGCATCGCAAATCCGCAGCCATGGCGATGCGCGGAAGATGACCGGTCACGACAGGACGAAGGTCTTGCGGCAGATAGCGCCACGACACGTTACCCGCCATCTCCGCAAGCGGGACGGGAG
The DNA here is from genome assembly GCF_052658925.1 of Microvirga medicaginis. Taxonomy (NCBI): domain Bacteria; kingdom Pseudomonadati; phylum Pseudomonadota; class Alphaproteobacteria; order Hyphomicrobiales; family Methylobacteriaceae; genus Microvirga; species Microvirga medicaginis. The sequence continues at coordinate 169,039 of NZ_JBQWEL010000009.1, forward strand.
AAGCCACGTTCAAGGGAGCTGTGCTGCCGTCGGGCCGCTGCAGCCACGCACCTTCTCCGCGCACGGCCACGGCCCAGTCGTCACAGATCGGGTCGAGAATGACGCCGCAAACCACTTCGCCCTTCATCACGGCGGATGCCATGACCCCGAACAGCGGAAGACCTGATGCAAAATTCAAGGTGCCGTCCACGGGATCGAGAATGAAGGCGAGATCGGCATCGCCCAATCCATCGAGAAGATCGGGATTGCGGCTGACGCCTTCTTCGCCGATCACGAGCGCGCTCGGAAAGGCACGCAGAAGATCGGCCTCAATCATGCGCTCCGCCGCCTCGTCCGCATCCGTCACCAGATCGAGCTGCGATGTCTTCGTGCGGATCGCATCGGCGGACAGGTTCTTGAAGCGGGGAAGGATTTCCCTCTGAGCAGCATTCCTGAGGATTTCCGCAACTTTGAGGGCATCGGTTCTGGAAAAGCTCATCGTGCTCACGTTTTGCCGAAGAAAGAGGATCAGATCATTTCGAGCGGACGCTTGCGCTTAGGCGCTGGAAACTCTGCATCGATGGCATTCAATTCTTCAGGACTCAACCGGATTTCGAGAGCACGCTGATTGTCCCGCACATGAGCAGGGCTCGACGCCTTGGGAATGGCGATGATGCCTGGCTTCTGCAGAAGCCAGGCCAAAGCGATCTGATAGGGGCTTGCCCCATGATGGCGCCCGATGGTTTGCAGGATGCCAGCTTTCGGAAGACGCCCCTGCTCGATCGGGCTGTAGGCCATGAGCGGCATGCGGCGCTCCGTCATCCAGGGGAGCAGGTCATATTCAGGGCCGCGCCGCGTCACATTGTAGAGCACCTGATTGGTGGCGCAGTTTGCGCCGCCCTCGATTTCGAACAGCTCCTCCATATCGTCCGTGTCGAAATTGCTGACGCCCCAGTGGCGAATGATGCCGGAGCGGCGCAATTCCTCGAAACCTGCTACCGTCTCTTCCAACGGCACGCTGCCGCGCCAATGCAGCAGATACAGATCGAGATGATCTGTCTTGAGCCTCTTCAGGCTTCGCTTGCATGCTTCGATGACACCCCTGCGGCTCGCATTATGCGGATAGACCTTGCTGACGAGGAACAGACGGTCGCGCTCCGACCCGAGAGCCTCAGCGATGAGTTCCTCGGCAGCGCCTTCGCCATACATCTCTGCGGTATCGATCAGCGTCATGCCCAACTCGACTCCCAGGCGCAGCGCCTCGAACTCCTGGGCACGCTTGCCGCACATGTCGGCCATTTGCCAGGTTCCCTGCCCCAATGCGGGAACGACCTCGCCTGTCGGCAGCGTGACGTATCGGCTCATAACGGCACCTTGAGAAAAAATGGTGGAGGCTGCGTCTCTTGAGGATCAACTCGGATCCTTCGCTGCAAGCTATTGCAGGCGTGGCGTTTTCATGAAGCGTCCTCGGTCGGCGGAGCGGATCGTCACGTCGAACGTATCGCCCTCGCGCTCCAAGGTCAGCGGCACATCCACGCCCGCAGGCCCGAGAGCCCAGATGGCGCGATAGAACTCGGCGAGCGATGTGACGGCTTGGCCGGCGACGGCATGAACATTGTCTCCGGCCCGCAATCCGGCGCGCTGTGCCGGAGCATCGCCGGCAAGGCCGATGATCGAGATCTGATCCTCTTCCGTTTCCGAGGCATAGAAGCCGAGCCACGGCTTCGGTGGCCGGCCGACGCGGCCCAGAGTCAGCAGATCGTCGAGGATCGGCTTCAGAAGATCGATGGGCACACTCATGTTCAAGGGCACGATGGCACCACCCTGAGCCTGATGCTGAAGCTGAAGCGAGCCGATGCCGACAAGATCCCCACGCGGGCCGATCAGGGCCGTGCCACCCCAATTGGGATGGGCCGGCACCGTGAAGATGGCATTATCGATGAGGTATTCCCAATAGCCTGCGAACTCCTGGCAGGCGACCACCTGAGCCGCGAGCGAATGGGTGCTCCCGCCGCTGCCGCCCATGACCACCAGATCCCCCGGTGAGAGACGCCTGGAATCGCCCAAAGCCATCACCGGCAACCCGAGCGGCTCCAGAGCCTGAACCAGGCCGAAGCCGCTGTCGTAATCGTAGGCGATCACATGAGCCTCGACCGTGCGCCCCTTGTTGGTCGTCAGCCAAACCTCCTCAGCTTCCGCGATCAGGTATCCAATGGTCACCACGAGGCCATCGTCCCGGATGACCACGCCCTGGCCGGCGCGCTCAATGCCGAGGGTTTCAGCCGTGAAGGCGTCCTCAGGCACCCGGGCCCGAAGCGACACGATGGAGCTCAGGGCTACTCGGAGATCATAGGCGAGAGCGTCCTGATCGGGCTGGAACTCGGGCGGGATCTGCCATTCTTCCGGTGACTGCATCGGAATACTCCTTAACCCCGCCTGCTCTGGCCTGAGGACCCAGGCCAAGAGGAAGACGATCCATACAATCAAGATGGCGGAAAAACCCGGACGTTCAACCCATGCTGCTTGCATGCGAAGGAAGAGAGCACACACGGGCTCGACCTAAATCAAGGCTGGTTGACCCGGGACGAAGCAAGGGGCTGGCATGACGCCAGAATTCATTGCCCGCTACGACGAGCGCGTCCCGCGCTATACAAGCTACCCCACCGCCCCGAATTTCAAGCCGGAGGTCAGCTTCGAAACCTATGCGAGGTGGCTCTCTGGGCTTTCGCCTCGGACCGCGCTCTCGCTTTATCTGCATGTCCCGTTCTGTGCGGAGCTGTGCCTCTATTGCGGATGCCACACGAGCGTGGCCCGCACCTACAGCCCGGGTGCGTCTTACGTGGAGCTTCTGGAGCGGGAGATCGAACTGGTGGCCCGGCATCTGCCGGGCCGTATGGGTGTCACCCATATCCATTGGGGCGGCGGCACGCCGACGATCCTGTCTGGGAATGATCTCAGGCGCGTCATGAGCCTGCTTCAGCGTTCCTTCGAGATCCGCTCGAGCGCCGAGATCGCCGTCGAGATCGACCCGCGCACGCTCACCGTGGAGCATGTGGAGGCGCTCGCAGCCTCGGGCCTCAACCGGGTGAGCCTGGAGTCCAGGATTTTGATCCCAAGGTTCAGAAGACCATCAGCCGGATCCAATCTATCGAGCAGACCGCCAAGGTGGCCACTTGGCTGCGTCATGCCGGTGTGACAGGGCTCAACCTCGACTTGATGTATGGCCCGCCCTACCAGACCAACCGAGAGCGTGCTCCGCACCGTCGAGCAGGCCCTGCTGCTCGCCCCGGACCGCATCGCCCTCTTCGGCTATGCGCATGTTCCGTGGATGAAGCGACATCAGACGCTGTTGCCGGAGAAGGCCATGCCGGATGCCATCCAGCGCGTCGAGCAGAACACCGCCGCAGCCGCAGCCCTCCTTGAGGCGGGCTATGTCCAGATCGGCCTCGACCACTTCGCCAAGCCGTCCGATCCCATTGTCCTGCGCCAGCGCGAAGGACGCCTGCACCGGAATTTTCAAGGCTACATGACCGATGAAGCCGCGACCCTCATCGGGTTCGGAACCTCGGCCATCGACGAGCTGGCCCGAGACGGCCTTGTGAGGCGCGATGGCTTGTCCATCGCGATTCCCGAGGACAGCCGTCTCCTGGTCCGGAACGTCTGCGCGGCGTTCGACCGCTATCTCGAAAGCGGCGTCGCGCGGCATTCCCGCGCTGTCTAGCGCATCATGCGCAACCGGAGATCCGCTCGAAGGACGCGCTCTCCATCGAAGGGAGCATCGGGCGAGATCCCAAAGTGCAGATCCACTTTGGGCCCGATGCTCTAAGCCTTTCGTGGGGCATTGGCGGGGGCACCAGCCCCGTTTGATTTGCATCAATGCCCCTTCCCCACCCCACCCCTAGTGAGGAACACTGATGGCGAAGCTCAGGGCCTCGCCAAACTTCAGAACGGTCGAGACCTATGGCTCAAACGGCAACATCTCCTAAAGGAATGACCATTGGCGAAGCAGGCTCCGCTCTTGCTTTCGCGGCTCTGGCTCTCCTGAGCATTATCATCGCGGCGAAGGCCTATACGCCTGAATACGCCTTCCATGCTTATCTCTTCGCGGCCGCAAGCGTCGCGGCTGTGTTCGCGATCGTCAATCGCTACTACGAGCGGCCCGCCGCTCTGCCGGCGCCGACGATCAACGGCAAGCCCAACTACAACATGGGCCCCGTGAAGTTTGCGACCATCGCCGCCGTGTTCTGGGGCATCGCAGGATTCACCATCGGTCTTCTGATCGCGTCTCAGCTGGCCTTCCCGGCACTCAATTTCGACACCGCCTGGCTCTCGTTCGGGCGCATGCGGCCGCTGCACACCTCCGCCGTGATCTTCGCCTTCGGCGGCAACGTGCTGATCGGCAGCTCGTTCTATGTGGTCCAGCGCACCTGCCGCGCACGCCTCGCCGGCGATATCGCGCCCTGGTTCGTGGTGCTGGGTTACAACTTCTTCATCATCATTGCCGGCACGGGCTACCTGCTCGGCATCACCCAGAGCAAGGAATATGCCGAGCCTGAGTGGTACGCCGACCTCTGGCTGACAATCGTGTGGGTGACGTATCTCCTCGTGTTCCTTGGCACGGTCATGCGCCGCAAGGAGCCGCACATCTACGTGGCGAACTGGTTCTATCTCGGCTTCATCCTGACGATCGCCGTTCTGCACCTCGGCAACAATGCGTCGATCCCGGTCTCGATCTTCTCGCCGAAGAGCTACATCGTGTGGTCGGGCGTGCAGGATGCACTGGTGCAGTGGTGGTACGGCCACAATGCGGTGGGCTTCTTCCTCACGGCCGGCTTCCTCGCCATCATGTACTACTTCATCCCGAAGCGGGCTGAGCGGCCGGTCTATTCCTACCGCCTCTCCATCGTTCACTTCTGGGCCCTGATCTTTACCTATATCTGGGCCGGTCCGCACCACCTGCACTACACCGCCCTGCCCGACTGGGCGCAGACGCTGGGCATGGTCTTCTCGGTCATTCTGTGGATGCCCTCCTGGGGCGGCATGATCAACGGCCTCATGACCCTCTCGGGAGCCTGGGACAAGCTCCGCACGGATCCCGTGCTGCGCCTGATGGTCGTGTCGGTCGCGTTCTATGGCATGGCGACCTTCGAAGGCCCGCTCATGTCGGTGAAGGCCGTGAACTCGCTCTCGCACTACACCGACTGGACCATCGGTCACGTCCACTCGGGCGCTCTCGGCTGGGTGGCCTACGTGTCCTTCGGCGCGATCTACTGCCTCGTTCCGTGGCTGTGGAACAAGAAGGAGCTCTACTCCATGAAGGCCGTCTCCTGGCACTTCTGGATCTCCACCCTCGGCATCGTGCTGTACATCTCGTCGATGTGGGTTGCGGGCATCCTGCAGGGCCTCATGTGGCGTGCCTATACCAGCCTCGGCTTCCTTGAGTACTCGTTCATCGAGACCGTCGAAGCGATGCATCCCTTCTACATCATCCGTGCACTCGGCGGCGCTCTCTTCGTGGCTGGCAGCCTGATCATGGCGTGGAACGTCTGGAAGACGATTACCACGGCAGAAGCTGTCGAAGAAGAAGCCCTCCCGGCCCAGCCCGCGCTCGTCGCTGCGGAGTAAAGGAAACGATCATGTCACTCTGGTCCCGTCATAAGATCTTCGAGACCAATTCGATCATTCTCGTCCTCGGCGTGCTGATCGTTGTCTCCATCGGCGGTCTCGTCGAAATCGTACCGCTCTTCTACCTGAAGAGCACCATCGAGAAGGTGGAGGGCGTCAGGCCCTACACCCCGCTCGAGCTCGCCGGGCGCAACATCTACGTGCGTGAAGGCTGCTACAACTGCCACAGCCAGATGATCCGCCCGTTGCGCGACGAGGTGGAACGCTACGGTCACTACTCACTCGCTGCCGAGAGCATGTATGACCGTCCCTTCCAGTGGGGTTCCAAGCGCACCGGACCGGATCTCGCCCGCGTCGGCAACAAGTATTCCGACGACTGGCACCGCGACCACCTGAAGAACCCGCGCGCCGTAGTGCCCGGCTCCATCATGCCGAGCTATCCCTGGCTCGAGCAGAACGAGCTCGATGCAAGCAGGATTGCCGAGGATATGAAGATCCAGGCCACGCTTGGCGTGCCCTACAGCGAGGAAATGCTGAAGAAAGCCGACAGCGACGTTCGTATCCAGGCCACCGCCGACGATCCGAATGCCGAGGATCTCGCCACACGCTATCCGAAGGCCCAGTCACGCAGTTTCGACGGCAACACGCAGAAGGTCACTGAAGCGGACGCCCTGATTGCCTATCTGCAGATGCTCGGCACGCAGGTCGACTTCAAGCTCTACGACAACAAGGCCAACGTGCGCTGAGGACGAACCACCATGCCAGCCGCATACAAATTCTTTGCTGAATTCGCCCAGACCTGGGGACTGCTGTATTTCGTAGCAATCTTCCTGGTGGTCCTGGTCTACGCCCTCGCACCCTCGCGGAAGGATCGCTTCGAAGCGGCCGCCCGCATGCCTCTCCAGGAGGATTGATCCTATGGCCCAAGGAACCCATGAAGGGACTCACGAACAGGTCGACGCCGTCACCGGCGTGGCCACAACCGGGCACAGCTGGGACGACATCCAGGAGCTCAACAACCCGCTGCCGCGCTGGTGGCTGTGGACCTTCTACTTCACCATCATGTGGGCGATTGCGTACAGCATCGCCTATCCGGCCTGGCCGATGGTCTCGTCCTACACCAAGGGCGTGCTCGGCTGGCAGTCCCGCGATGCCATCGAGGTCGAACTCGCGGCTCTCAAGGACCAGCGCTCGGGCATGACGGCGAAGCTCGCCGAAGCCTCGCTCGAGGACATCAAGAAGAATCCCGAGCTGTTCGCTTTCGCCCGCGCTCAGGGCAAGGCGTCCTTCGGCGACAATTGCGCGCCTTGCCATGGTGCAGGCGGCGGCGGCGCCAAGGGCTACCCGAACCTGAACGACGACGATTGGCTGTGGGGCGGCTCTCTGGAGCAGATCCAGCAGACGATCCAGTATGGTGCCCGCTCCACCAGCGATCAGGGCCATACCGGCAACATGCCTGCCTTCGGCCGTGACGGCCTGCTCAAGCGTGAGGAAATCTCGCAGGTGGCGGATTATGTGCGCTCCCTGTCGGGTCTTCCGGCTGAAAAGGGTGTCGATGTCGCTGCCGGCGCCAGGATCTTCGCCGACAATTGCGCAGCCTGCCACGGCGACAAGGGCCAGGGCATGCAGGAGATGGGTGCCCCGAACCTCACGGATAAGATCTGGCTGTTCGGCTCCGACAAGGCCACCATCATGGAGGGGCTCAACAACGGCCGTGGCGGCGTGATGCCGACCTGGCACGGTCGCCTTGATGACACGACCATCAAGGCTCTGACGCTCTATGTCCATTCCCTGGGCGGCGATCAGAACCGTTAAGCTGCGTCAAAGCGCTCCAGCTTGAGCATAACACCGTGGCCGGGGGCCTCCCCCGGCCACTGGCTTGACTCAAATCAAGGCGGTTTCCCGCCCCGCAGCCTATCCCAGGGTCACTCCTGATCGAGAACCCACGACGGATTCGATGGCTGACGCTCCTGTTTCCCCTTCCCTTGCGAGTGCAGAGGCCGATGACGCCCCGCTTTTTGCGCCACGCAAGCAGATCTATCCGCAGGCCGTGAAAGGCCGCTTGCGCACGATCAAATGGATCGTGCTGCTTGTTACGCTGGGCATCTACTATCTCGTTCCCTTCATCCGCTGGGACCGCGGCCCGAATGCCCCCGATCAAGCCGTTCTGGTCGATCTCGCCAATGGCCGCTTCTATTTCTTCTTTATCGAGATCTGGCCGCAGGAAGTTTACTACATCACAGGGCTCCTCGTTCTGGCGGCCCTGACCCTCTTCCTCATGAACGCCGTCGCGGGCCGCGTCTGGTGCGGCTATCTCTGCCCGCAGACGGTCTGGACCGACCTGTTCTACGCCGTCGAGCGCTGGATCGAAGGCGACCGCCGCGAGCGGATGCTTAAGGACAGGGAAAAGCTCACTCTGAAAGTGGCGGCTCAGAAGGGCCTGAAGCACTTCATCTGGCTGATGATCGCCTGGTGGACCGGCGGCGCCTGGGTGCTTTACTTCGCCGACGCGCCGACTCTCGTCTATGAGCTGGCCACGTTCCAGGCGCCGATGATCGCCTACATGTGGATCGGCATACTCACCTTCACCACCTACACGCTCGCCGGCTTCATGCGCGAGCAGGTCTGCACCTATATGTGCCCCTGGCCCCGCATCCAGGCTGCACTGACAGACGAGTACGCGCTCAACGTCACCTACCGCTATGACCGGGGCGAGCCGCGCGGCTCGATGAAGAAGAACGAGGTCCTGAAGCTGCAAGGACTGCCTGCAGGTGACTGCATCGACTGCAATCAGTGCGTCAATGTCTGCCCCACCGGCGTCGACATCCGCAAGGGCCTGCAGATGGATTGCATCCAGTGCGGCCTCTGCATCGACGCGTGCAACGCGGTGATGGAGAAGATCGATCGCCCGCTGAACCTCATTGCCTATGACACGGAAATGAACGTGAAGGCCCGCATGGAGGGTCGTCCGGAGGTGCGCCGCATCGTGCGTCCGCGCACTCTCTTCTATGCTGGCATCATCGCGATCGTCGGCGCGACCATGATCGGCTCGCTCGCCATGCGCCAGAGCATCTACTTAAGCGTCATGCACGACCGCAACCCGCTCTTCGTGCGCCTGTCCGATGGATCGATACGAAACGGCTTCACCGTTCGCGTGGCCAACAAGAACCTCGATGAGCGTACCTACGCTCTCACGGTGGATGGTTTGCCGAATGCGAAGCTCGATATCGTGGGCGGCGAAATCGATCAGCAGGGCCGCATAGTTGTGAGGGTCGGCCCCGACCAGACGCTGGAGGCCCGCGTTCTCGTCAGCTCGGAGGGTTCGGACGTTCCCTCGTCAACCGACATTCACTTCACGCTCACCGATCTTGCCACCGGCGATACGAGCCGGATGAACGATCACTTCAAGGCGCCTTGAGAGGATACCTCCATGTCCACAACAACAGCCGGCCGCCCTCCTCGCATCATTACCGGGCGCACGGTTCTCAACTACTTCATCACGTTCTTCGGCATTATCTTTGCCATGAATTTCGTGATGATCCGCTTCGCCGTGTCGAGTTTCAGCGGCGTTGAGACGGAAAGCTCCTACAAGGCCGGTCTCACCTTCAAGAACGACGTGGCGGCGGCTCACACCCAGGATGCCCTTCACTGGGCAGTGGACGCGAGCATCCAGCGCGGCGGTGAGAACCGCATCCTCATCACGGCCCGCGATGCGAAGGCGCAATCCCTCTCCGGCCTCACGGCCGAGGTGCGCCTTGCGCATCCGACGGATAAGCGCCGCGATATCGCCATCGAAGTTGTGGAAACCACCGCTGGCCAGTTTCAGAGCCTCACTCCGCTTCCGGAAGGTAGCTGGGATCTGGTGATCGGCTTGCAGCGCTCAGGTGAAACCGTCTTCCGCTCCAAGAGCCGCATTTCGCTCTAAAGGAAAAGAATACCATGGCCGAACCCCTCGATCTCTCAATCTTCGTCAAGCGTCAGGACGACGGAACGGCGCATCTCGATCTTGCCATCGAGGGCATCGATTGCGCTGCCTGCATCGACGAGATCGAGGGCGGCCTATGCCGGCTTCATGGCGTCGTGGATGCGCGACTGAACTACACCACGCATCGTCTTGCGGTACAGTGGCAGGAGGGAGTCATCGCGCCCTCTGCCGTTGTCGATGAATTGCAGCGCCTTGGCTATCGCGCCCATCCTTATCAGTCGCGTCTGGTGGAAGAGGAAGAAGCACGCCGCTCCCAGTGGCTCCTGAAATGTCTGGCCGTGGCGGGCTTTGCCTCCATGAACATCATGCTGCTTGCGGTCTCCGTCTGGTCGGGCAACGTGACCGACATCACGCCGGAAACCCGCGACTTCTTCCACTGGCTTGCCGCTTTCATCGCGCTGCCGACTGTGGCCTATGCGGGCCAGCCGTTCTTCCGCAGCGCCATGAGCGCGTTGAAGGCTAAGCGCACCAACATGGACGTGCCGATCACCATCGGGATCCTGCTGGCGCTCACCATGTCGGTGGTGGAGACCATCAATCATGCCGAGCACACCTATTTCGACTCGGTCGTGATGCTGCTCTTCTTCCTTCTCTGCGGCCGCTATCTCGACCAGGCCATGCGCCGCCGCACCCGCGCGGTGGCGGGCAATCTCGCCGCTCTCAAGGCGGAGGTCGCGCACCGCCTCGACGACAAGGGCGAGGCCGTTCTCGTTCCCACGGCTGCCCTCAACCCTGGCGATCGCGTTCTCGTGCGCTCCGGCGAGCGTGTCGCGGTCGACGGCGTCGTCATTGCGGGCACTTCCGAACTTGACGAGAGCCTCGTGACAGGTGAAACGGTGCGCCGCTCCGCTGCGATCGGCGATACGGTTTATGCCGGCAGCATGAACTATGACGGCACGCTCACTCTCCGGGTGACGGCTGCGGGCAAGGGCACCCTTCTCGATGAGGTGGAGCGGCTTCTCGAAACCGCTGCCGCAGCCAAGTCCCGCTATGTGCAACTGGCGGACAAAGTGGCGCGTGCCTACGCTCCGGTGGTGCATCTGACGGCTGCTCTGACGGCGATTGTTTGGATTGCCCTTGGGGCCACCGTCCATGATGCCGTCATCATTGCCGTTGCAGTATTGATCATCACCTGCCCCTGCGCACTGGCGCTTGCCGTGCCTGTCGTGCAGGTCGTCGCCTCGGGTGCCTTGTTCCGCTCGAATGTCTTCCTCAACTCCGGCGATGCGCTGGAGCGTCTGGCTTGTGCCGACGCCATCGTGTTCGACAAAACCGGTACCCTGACGCTGCCCGAGATGCGGGTTGCCAATGCCTCTTCGATCCGCCCGGATCTTCTTGAGGCGGCGGCACGGCTTGCTCTCTCGAGCCATCACCCGCTGGCGGCCGCCGTCGCGCAGGAGGCGAAGGAGCGCCGTCCCTACGAAGAGGCAACGGAAGAGGCTGGCCAAGGCGTGAAGGCCATCGTGCATGGCGTGGAGCATCGCCTCGGAAGCCCTGCCTTCTGCGGTGCCGCCGATCTCGTGCCCAAGGCAGTGGGTCAAGAGGCGGATGCCTCGATGATCGCCTTCGCCCGCGGCCATGAACGCGCCATCATGCTGGTCCGTCAGACCCTGCGTCCTGATGCCGTGACGACGGTGAAGGCTCTGCGTGATCTCGGCATCGATTGCCGCATCCTCTCCGGTGATCGCCCGGAAGCAGTCGCTCCCATTGCAGCCGCTCTTGGCATCCGCGAATGGCGCGGCGGCGCGAAGCCCGCGGAGAAGATCGCCGCCATCGAAGTACTCAAGGCTGAAGGCCGCAAAGTGCTCATGGTCGGCGATGGCCTCAACGATGCACCGGCCCTCGCCACGGCGGACGTCTCCATCTCGCCGATCACGGCTGCCGATATCACCCAGGCGCATGCGGATGCGGTCTTCCTCGGCGACAAGCTCTCTCCTGTTCTGGATGCTCTCAGCATCGCTCGCCGCTCACGCGCACTGATGCGCCAGAACCTGATGATCGCGCTCGTCTATAACGTGATCGCGGTTCCGCTGGCCTTCATGGGTTATGTGACGCCGCTCATTGCCGCACTCGCCATGTCCGGCTCATCGAGCCTGGTGACGCTGAACGCCCTTCGCGCACGAAACGCAAAGGCCAAGGCCTTCCCGGAAGCGCCGGCCTCCTCCGACCCTACACCTGCCGTTCCGGTCTTGCAGGGAGCCTGATCCATGGAAGTTCTCATCTATCTCGTGCCGACGGCGCTGCTCTTAGGCCTCACGGGTCTCGCCGCCTTTCTGTGGTCGCTCAAGAACGGCCAGTATGACGATGTCGAAGGCGCGGCCATTCGCGTTCTGAAGGATGACGACATCGCACCATGAGCACATCCACTGCCATGCCACGGGCGGGGCGGCTCGACTGCCTCTGCGAGCCGATTGAAGCAGCCGACGGCACGCCGGATTACGGCGGAACGGCGTTGCTCGCGATTGCCTTCGCATTGTCCGTGCTCTCGCAGGTATTGACCCTCACCATTCTTCCGCTTGCAGGCCTGTCGCTTGCTCCGAACGCAATCTGGGCCACCCTGCCCTATGCCGCCTTCTATGCCGGTGCGGCGCTCGCCAGCCTGCCTGCCTCCCTGCTGCTTGATGCCTTTGGCCGTCGTGCCGCTTTTTCCCTTGGTGCAAGCCTCGGTGTCGCTGGAGGCTTGCTGACAGCCTGGTCCCTGCTGCAATGGCAGTTCACCGGATTGGTGCTGGGCGCCTTCTGGCTCGGCATCGCCAGCGGCTTCAGCCTGTTCTATCGCCATGCGGCAGCCCCGCTCGGAGCGAAAGGAGCGGGCGCCATCTCACTGGTCTTTGGAGCTGCCACCATTGCGGGTCTCCTTGCGCCGAGCGTCGCGGCCTTCGCTGAGGGTCTCGCCGTCCCGCACGCCCTGGTGGGCATGGCAGGTGCGGCCGCGCTCGCTCACGTCGGTTCGCTTCTTGCCACGGCAGCTCTGCCCTATCGCCGGCTTCGCGGCGCTCGGACAGGGGCCGCGCCCTTGCAGGGATGGCAGCGCATTCTCTGGCCGAGCCTCGTCGGTGCACTTGGCTGGTTCGCCATGACGGCTCTGATGGGGGCCACCCCCATCGCGATGGTCGGCTGCGGTCTCGGCGAAGCTGTCTCTGGAGCCATCGCCTGGCACGTCATCGCCATGTATGCACCGTCTCTGGCTTTGGCCGGACTGCCCAAGTCGATCAGACCTGTCTGGATCGCCCTTGGCGGGTGTGTCCTGATAACCGTAGCGGCGCTCGTCTTTCTGGTTTCCAGCACGACAGCGGCCTTCACCCTCTCAGCCGCACTCCTCGGGATTGGCTGGTCTCTCGTGACGATAGGCACCACTCTCTGGGTTCACGAGGATGGTGAACTTTCCCGCTGGCTGCTTGGCCTCCATGATGGGGCCCTTCTCGGATCGGCGCTGCTCGGTGCCTTGGCGGCCGGTGTCGTGCATTAGAGCATCATGCAGAAAACCGGATCCATTTTTGAAGCATGATGCGCTCGGCGCTCTGCCGCTATTCCGTCGCGACATTATACGCCTGTAGGAAGCCACCTGTGCCTGTGCTAGGAACGCCATAGGAAAGATGACCGTTCTCCGTTGATCGACCCTGATCGAGCCGTGGAGGCCATCCCGACTGGAGTTTCCTTTGACTGCCTCGGATTCTGCGCCCTCTACCCTGTCGCAACAGGATATCAGCTTTCAGCTGCTGGTTGACGCGGTGACCGATTATGCGATCTGCATGATCGACACCGAGGGGCGGATCATCAGCTGGAACACGGGTGCCGAGCATATCGGCGGCTGGGGCGAGGACGAGATTCGTGGTCGCCACTTCTCGATTTTTCACACCCCTGAAGACCTCGAAAGCGGCAAGGCTGCGAGGGCGCTCGAGATCGCCCGGGACACCGGACGTTACGAGGAACAGGGCGTGCGCATCCGCAAGGATGGCTCGAGCTTCATCGCCCATGTCAGCCTCACGACCTTGAAGAACGAGGCCGGCGAGCTTCTTGGGTTTGCCAAGGTGATGCGCGACATCACGGAGCGCGTCGCCGCCGAAGAGGCCCTCAGAACCCGCGAGGCGCATCTACGCTCGATTCTGGAGACGGTACCGGATGCCATGATCGTCATCGACGAGGAGGCGCGCATCCAGTTCTTCAGCGCCGCCGCCGAACGCCTGTTTGGCTACACGGATCAAGAGGTCATCGGCGAGAACATCAAGATGCTCATGCCCGAACCTTACCGCGGGCAGCATGACGGTTACATGCATCGCTATCTCACCACGGGCGAGCGCCGTATCATCGGCATCGGCCGCGTGGTGGTGGGACAGAGCAAGGACGGAGCCACCTTCCCCATCGAGCTTGCCGTCGGCGAGATGCGTTCGGGCGGCCAGCGTTACTTCACCGGCTTCATTCGCGATCTCACCGAGCGGCAGAAGACGGAAGCCCGCCTGCAGGAGCTCCAATCGGAGCTCGTGCATATGTCGCGTTTCACGGCGCTCGGCGAAATGGCCTCGACCCTCGCGCACGAGATCAACCAGCCCCTCACAGCCATTGCAAACTATCTCAAAGGCTGCCGCCGCATCCTCCAGCGCATGGAAGGCCAGGACGTCAAGATGCTCGAGGGAGCCGTGAACCAAGCCGCGGAGCAGGCGCTGCGCGCCGGCCAGGTCATTCGCCACCTGCGCGAGTTCGTGGCGCGCGGCGAAAGCGAACGCCACCTCGAAAGCCTGCCCAAGCTGGTCGAGGAGGCCAGCGCCCTCGCCCTCGTCGGCGCCAGGGAAAAGGGTGTGCGCGTCATATACCGCTTCGACCCTGAGGCTCCGATGGTGCTGGCGGATCGCATTCAGATCCAGCAGGTGCTTTTGAACCTCATCCGCAATGCTATCGAGGCCATGGAGGATGCGCCCCGCCGGGAACTGGTGATCGCCACCCGATCCCTGCCGAAGGAGGAGTTGGTCGAGGTCAGCGTTGCCGATACGGGCACCGGCATCGAACCCGAGGTCTTGGAGCGTCTCTTTCAGCCATTCGTGACGACGAAGAAACATGGTATGGGCGTCGGCCTGTCGATCTGCCGAACCATCGTCGAATCCCATGGCGGGAAGATCTGGATCGAATCGGAAGTTGGCCGGGGAACCACGTTCAGGTTCACATTGCGTGCTGTCAGTCAGGAGGAGCTAGCGAATGCCGAGTGAAGCGATCGTGCATGTGGTGGATGACGACCTGGCGGTGCGCCAGTCCCTGTCCTTCCTGCTCGCCTCGGACGGTTTGCCGGTGCGCCTCCATGAATCGGCGTCCGCCTTTCTGGACAGCGTGAAAACCGCCTCCGACGGCTGCATCGTCACGGATGTGCGCATGCCCGGCATTGACGGCATCGAGTTCCTGCGACGCCTGAAAAGCCGTGGGTTCAAGCTGCCGGTCATCGTGATGACCGGCCATGCGGACGTGCCGCTTGCGGTGGAAGCCATGAAGGAAGGCGCCATCGACTTCATCGAGAAGCCGTTTGACGACGACCTCTTCCTGACGGCTGTCCGTGCAGCACTGAAATACCAGGAGGAGCATGCGCATCACGACGCGCAGACCGCCGAAGTGCGCGCCCGCGTCGAGGCCCTCTCGGAGCGGGAGAGCCAGGTTCTCGAAGGCCTTGTCGCCGGCAAGGCCAACAAAGTGATCGCTTACGATCTCGGCATCAGTCCCCGCACGGTCGAGATCTACCGGGCGAATGTGATGACGAAGATGCAGGCTTCCAGCCTCTCCGAACTCGTCCGCATGGCTCTTCTCGTCGGTATCCGCCCCACAGGACCTGGGGGAACTCCTTAAGGAATATTCCTGAAGTGCCAGCCGGCAGGGGCTTGACCCATATCAAGCCCTCGGTCCCTCGGTTGAATTAGGTTCTCGTGTGACCCTAGAGCCAGGGACCATTAGGACCTCATCATGTCCATGACACCAGGGCCGGTCATCGTCGTGGATGATGATGCCGCCGTTCGACAATCCTTAAAGTTCGCCCTCGAGCTCGAGGGGATGGACGTGCGCGTCTACGAAAGTGGCGCCGAACTGCTTGCCGAACCGGAGCTGCCCGCCAATGGCTGCCTGGTTGTCGATTATTACATGCCGTCCATGAACGGGGTCGAGCTGATGGACAGGCTCCGCCGGCGCCTTGTGAAGCTCCCTGCCATCTTGATTACCGCCCGCGCGACGGACGACATGCGCAAGCGCGCGGCCCATTCCGGCTTCCGCCAGGTCATTGAAAAGCCCTTGGAAGACAGCACCTTGCTCGACAGCATTCGCGGGGTCCTGAGCACCCCGGCCTGACCGTCTCGGGCCCCTCCGGGATATTCCTTAGGAGAGCATCTGAATTTCGCCCTCCGCTGCGTCAGGTTACCCCTGAGCTCACGTCAGACATTCACCAAAGACGAGAGCCCCGATGCAGACCGCGCACGCTTCCCTCAGGACCCAGATTGCCCCGAATGCTGCGCTCCTGCGCGACATCCCGGCATCCCGCACCACTCCCGAACTCGGCGCCGCCCGCACGGTAGCCAAGGACGAGGAGATCTTTGCCGAGGGCGACCGGGCCGCTTACTTCTACAAGGTCGTCTCCGGTGCCGTGCGCACCTTCAAGCTCCTGAGCGACGGCCGCCGCCAGATCGACGCCTTCCATCTCCCTGGCGATATCTTCGGCCTGGAATCGGGCGACGAGCACCGCTTCAGCGCCGAAGCTCTCGGTGATGCGACCATCATCGCCTATCGCCGCTGCAGCCTGGACGTTCTGGCCTCCCGCGATCAGGCCTTCGCCAACCAGGTGATCGCCTCCATGATGCGCTCCCTGGAGCGGGCTCAGGATCACATGCTGCTGCTCGGCCGCAAGCACGCCCTGGAAAAGATCGCGACCTTCCTGCTCGTTCTCTCCGAGCGTCTCACGGAAAATAGCCACGTCGATCTTCCCATGTCGCGCATCGACATCGCCGATCATCTGGGCCTTACCATCGAAACCGTCTCGCGCTCGCTCACGCAGCTCGAACGCCAGGGCATCATCGGGCTTCCGGCCCATCGCCGCTCCATCGTGCTGCGCGACAAGGCTGCCCTCGAGCGCCTCGAAGCCTGATCGACGTCATATCCTTCGTGAGAAAGCCTCAGGTCAAAGGCCCGAGGCTTTTTACGTATTCTACAGCGCGTCTTTGCACATCGCGCCACACGCGCAATTCCCGTTTGGCGTCTGCGAGAGCACGGTGAACAGGATCACCGTCCGCCTCATCCTTCCGGCGTGCCTGCGCGAGGATCTCCTTTGCAAGATTCGCCAGTTCGCTCTCCGGTACATTCGCCCCCTGCAAGATCCGGGTGATTGTTCCCTCATGCGCGACATCGGTATCCTGCAAGCGCAAGGCATGCCGCGGCAGCCCGGCGCCCCTCAGCAGCCTGCTGAGCCATTGCCCGTCCCATGAGGGAGCCGTGGCATAAAGAGCATGGCCTGAGAGCACATCCAGCATGCGCCTAGCCACCTCGTCATGTGCCTCCCCCTCGGAGATCAATCGCTCCCGCGTGAGATGATGAGTCGCTTCCGACTCCGCTGACCACTCTGTCCATGAGGGAGCAGGCTTGATGAGGTGCGTCTCCTCACCTCCCGATGCGAACACCCATGCAACCTCGATCGGGTAACCTTTCCTACCAAGCGAGGAGGCTTCGAAATCCAGAAAAACGATATCTGCCGTGTCGCCCATCGCCCGCTTCCGTGCGATCCACTTATAGATCCTACACTGCTAGGCGATATCGAAGAAGAGCAAGCCACCCTGCCCGCAGGAAAAGCTCGAATCCAATAGGGCTCACGCGGATGCCGCGGCCAGCATGGAGACAAGGTTTCTGGCAGATTGCTTCGGCTTCTCCAATAGAGCTTGGATTTTATCGGCGAGATCGGCGGCGCGATAAGGCTTGTAGAGCAGCTCAACGTCCTCGATCATTTCTTCGCTATCCACATAACCGGTTGTCAGGAGAACGTGGACGTCGGGCTTTTCGCTCTTGATGAAGCGAGCAAGGTCGATTCCGCTCAAGCCCCCGGGCATGCGGACGTCAGAGAGAACAAGACGAATGTGATCGTTCGTTTTCAGCACCTGGGCAGCCTCATCGCCGGTTTCCGCCTCGACAACGTCGAAACCGAGTGAATGCAGGGTTGAGATGGCCACCTGACGGACAGCAGGATTATCCTCTACGACCAGGACGGTCTGTCCCTTGCCGAAGGGCTTTGCGAAAACCGTCTGCTGCTCGTCGAGGCTCTCGGCCACCCCATGAGCTCGCGGCAGGAAGATACGAATTGTCGTTCCCTGATTGGGTGCGCTGTCGATCTCCACATGGCCGTGAGATTGCTGGACAAATCCGTAGACCATGCTGAGGCCCAGGCCCGTCCCTTTGCCGCTCTCCTTCGTCGTGAAGAACGGCTCGAAGACCCGTTGGAGAACGTCCGGCGACATGCCGATTCCCGTATCATTGACCGAAATCACGACGTAATCACCGGGGTGCTCAACCTTGCCTTCGTCCAAAGTCTGCGTGCCGACGGAGATCGACAGATCGCCACCTTCCGGCATGGCATCGCGCGCATTGACCGCAAGGTTGAGGAGGGCCGCTTCGAGCTGGGCTCGATCGACCTCGATCGGGTAGACATTGTCCGCCACATCCAAGCTGACATTGATCCGCTCGCCCAGGGTGCGACGCATCAGCTCCAGCAGCCCCGGCATCAGAGCGCCCACATCGATCATGGAGACCTGCAGCGGCTGGCGACGCGAGAAGGCGAGAAGCCTGTGCGTGAGATCAGCACATCGTTGAGCGCCTTCCATGGCCATCCTGACGCGCGTCTCCGCCTTCGCATTGCCTTTGATGACTTTCTGCAGCAGATCGAGATTGCCGATGACAACGCTCAGCATGTTGTTGAAGTCGTGCGCAATTCCACCCGTCAGGCGCCCCACGGCTTCCAGCTTGCTGGCATGGAGCAGGTTCTGCTCCATCTGCTTGCGCTCCGTGATGTCGAACCACATGCCGAAAAACTCGCGCGGACGTCCCTCGTCATCGTGCATAAGCATCGTCTGATCGAGGAAGAACCGCTCCGTCCCATCGGCACAAGTCCAGCGGTACTCCAAAGTGACGGCGCCTTGGTGCGTCAGCTCCTGGAGCTGCGCAAGCACCCTCTCCCGATCATCGGGATGAAGACGCGACGACCAGAAGTCCGGCGATTGCAGGAACGCCTTGGGCGGGAATCCGGTGATGCGTTCGACGCTCTCACTCGTGAAATGGAGCTGCCGGTGATCTTCCTGCACGGATGCGGTGTAGAGCGCAATCGGCAGTGATTCCAGGACAATGGATTGATGCTCCTCCCGGCGTCGCAGAGCCTGCTCGGTCTTGAGCTTCTCACTCCTGACCCTGAGGTTCTCCATGAGCAGGCGGCGTTCTTCCTCACCCTGTCGGCGGATCTCCTCCGTCTTGCGGTAAAGATCAACGAACACATCGACCTTCGACCTCAGGATCAGCGGCTCGATGGGCTTGAAAACATAATCGACAGCGCCGGCCGAGTACCCGCGGAAGACGTGCATGTCGTCCTTGTTGAAGGCCGTCAGGAACAGGATGGGAACACGTGACGAGCGTGGCCGGTTGCGGATGAGACCCGCAACCTCATAACCGTCGAGGCGGGGCATCTGCACGTCGAGAAGGATGACCGCGAAGTCATATTTCAGCACCTGCCGCAAGGCAGCCTCACCGGAATCTGCCGTGATGATCTCTATCCCAGGCGCCCGGAGGATCTCCTCGACAGCAATCAGATTCCGGGGGTCGTCATCGACCACCAGAATCTTTGCTGGCACAGGATTAGACATAGCGCGCGCCGGAACCTGAGGCTTCAGGTCGGTTTCCGGCTCACGTTGTCCGATACGTTCCATCATGTCCTCAGGCCGGTCTCTGCTGCACCACTGGAGTGTGTCTTCCCCTCAGGCACATAGGTGCTCCGACTCAGTTGAACGCGCAAGACGGCGAGAAGTTGATCGATGTCCACAGGTTTCGAGACATAATCGGTCGCACCCGCTTCCAGACATTTCTCCCTGTCACCCTTCATGGCCTTTGCCGTGACGGCAATGAGCGGAAGATTCCGATAGCGAGGATCCTTTCGGATTTCCCGCATCGTCTCGTAGCCATCCATCTCCGGCATCATGATATCGACAAGGGCGATGTCCACGTCAGGTGTCTCACGGAGCTTCTCGATGCCTTCAAGGCCATTCTCCGCAAAGATAACGCTGAGGCCATGTTGCTCAAGAGCGCTCGTCAGCGAGAAGATGTTGCGCATGTCGTCGTCGATGATGAGGACCTTGCGACCATCGAGCGCAGCCTCTCCTTTCGGTTCAACGATGATCTGACTCTCCTCCGGGATCGCACTGATCGAGCGATGAAGGAAGAGAGCCGTATCGTTCAGAAGCCGCTCGGATGATCCCTCACCCTTGAGGATCACGGTTGCAGCGATCTGTTCCAGACGACGCTCTTCCGCACGGCTCAGATCCTGTCCGGTATAGATGACGATCGGGAGATCCTCTCCTCCCTTTGTCTTGCGGATTCGCTCGATGAGCTCTGCGCCCGGAAGATCCGGCAAGCCGAGATCCACAACCGCACAGTCAAACTTGCGTGCCTGGATGGTCTCGAGGGCGGCCTCCGCCGTGGCAACGGCGGTGACATCCACCTCCTCGCCTTTCATGAGTTCGGAGATGCTCATCCGTTGGTTGTCATCGTCCTCGACGAGGATCAGCTTTTTGACCGGGCGATCGATGAAATCCTTGGTGCGGTTCAACGCCATCATCAGAGATTCCCGATCGACTGGCTTCTCCAGGAAGCCGAAGGCGCCTGCCTTGAGACCGCGCTTCTTCTGGTCATCCACCGAGATCACGTGGATAGGCACGTGACGCGTCCTCGGATCGTGCTTGAGAAGATCGAGCAGCGCCCAGCCATCCATATCGGGCAGACCGATATCAAGCGTGATCGCATGCGGCTTGTATCGATGCGCCAATGCAAGCGCCGAAGCTCCATCCATGGCGATCAGCCCCTTGAAGCCCTGCTCGCGAGCAAGTTCAAGAAGCACAGACGCAAACATCGCATCGTCCTCGATGATCAGAACGACCTTGTCCCCGGACACAATGGCGTGTCTGTCATCAAGCGATGCCGAGAGCGCCATGGGCGCCGATGGCTGACGCAGAATGGTGGACGAGGTATCGTCTGCAGCACCGGTCGCTCCACTTCCGTTAGGGCGCGGGCTCGAGGTCGATGTTTGGACACCGTGGTTTGCAGGCGGCTCCAGCGGCACGAACAGAGTGAAGGTCGATCCCTGTCCCGGCACACTCGACACCACGATCTCGCCACCGAGCAGACGTGCAATTTCGCGGCTGATCGAAAGGCCGAGACCCGTACCGCCATATTTGCGGCTCGTCGTGCCATCCGCCTGCTGGAACGCCTCGAAGATGATGCGTTGCTTGTCCTCCGGAATACCGATTCCGGTATCCGTGACGGAGATCGAGATCCACTGGCTGCCGGCCCGCAGAGGTGAACCTTCAGCCGAACCGATGTGCAGTCGCACGCCACCTTTTTCTGTGAACTTGAAGGCATTGGACAGGAGATTGCGCAGGACTTGCTGCAGCCGCTTCGAGTCCGTCCTGATCATGGGCGGAAGTTGCGGATCCACATCGATATGGAAGTCGAGCTTCCGCTCCTCCGCAATCTGGCGGAAGGTGCGCTCCATATGATTGACGAGATCCTTGAAGCCCACATTCGTGACTTCGAGGCTCACCGTGCCGGACTCGATCTTCGACAGGTCGAGGATGTCATTGATCAGGGCAAGCAGGTCCGAGCCCGCCGCGTGGATCGTCTTGGCGAATTCCTTCTGCTTATCGGTCAGATTGCCATCAGGATTTTCCGTGAGGAGCTTCGACAGGATCAGGAGAGAGTTCAGCGGCGTACGCAGCTCATGGCTCATATTGGCCAGGAACTGGGACTTGTAGCGCGAGGTCAGCGACAATTGCTCGGCTTTCTCCTCCAGAGCTGTCTTCGCGACAGAAACCTCGCGGTTCTTGGCCTCGACCTCCTGCTTCTGCAGCTCGAGCAGGCGAGCCTTGTCCTCAAGCTCCTCATTGGACTTCTGAAGCGCTTCCTGCTGCTGGCGCAGAAGCTCTTCCGACTGACGGAGGGTCGCCGCCTGCTGCTCCAGACGGTCATTCGTGTTCTTCAACTCCTCCTGCTGGCTCTGCAGCTCGATCGTGAGAAGCTGCGATTGCTTGAGCAGGCCTTCCGTCCGCATGTTGGCGGCAATGGTGTTGAGAACGATACCGATCGACTCGGTCAGCTGGTCGAGGAACGACTGATGCGTTTCCGAGAAGCGGCTGAACGAGGCAAGCTCGATGACAGCCTTTACCTCCTGTTCGAACAGCACCGGCAGAACGATGATGTTGAGCGGCGGAGCCTCGCCCAATGCGGAGCTGATGGTAATGTAATCGCCTGGGGCATTGGTGACGAGAATGCGCTTCTTCTCATAGGCAACCTGCCCAACAAGGCCTTCCTTGAGACGGAAGCGATTGTTGAGATGCTTGCGCTCGGTAAAAGCGTAAGAAGCAACGAGCTCGAGCATCGGCTCGCTGCCATCCGCGTCGACCGTATAGAAAACGCCATGCTGTGCGTTCACCAGCGGCGCGATCTCCGACAGGATCATGTTGGACACTGTGGTGAGATCGCGTTCGCCCTGCAGCATGCGAGTGAACTTGGCGAGGTTGGTCTTGAGCCAATCCTGCTCCGCATTCTTGAGCGTCGTGTCGCGCAAGTTGCGGATCATCTCGTTGACGTTGTCCTTAAGCGAGGCAAGCTCGCCGGATGCCTCCACCGAAATCGATCGGGTCAGGTCGCCCTTCGTCACGGCAGTCGCCACGTCCGCGATGGCGCGCACCTGCGTGGTGAGGTTGGCGGCAAGCTGGTTCACGTTGTCGGTCAGATCGCGCCACAGGCCCGCTGCACCCGGCACCCTCGCCTGGCCGCCCAGCTTGCCCTCGACACCCACCTCGCGAGCCACGTTCGTGACCTGGTCCGCAAAGGTGGCGAGCGTGTCGATCATTTCGTTGATGGTATCGGCGAGCGCTGCGATTTCGCCCTTGGCGTCCACTGTGAGTTTGCGCTTGAGATCACCTTCTGCCACTGCGGTCACGACGCTGGCGATACCGCGCACCTGACCGGTGAGGTTGTTCGCCATCGTGTTCACATTGTCGGTGAGGTCCTTCCAGGTTCCGGCAACGCCGCGCACTTGGGCCTGGCCACCGAGCTTGCCCTCGATACCCACCTCGCGCGCCACGCGAGTAACTTCCGATGCGAAGGAGTTGAGCTGGTCCACCATCGTGTTGATGGTGGATTTCAGCTCCAGGATCTCACCGCGGACATCGACGGTGATCTTCTTGGACAGGTCACCATTTGCAACGGCGGTGGTGACCTCGGCAATGTTGCGCACCTGACCGGTGAGGTTCGCGGCCATCATGTTCACATTATCAGTGAGATCCTTCCAGACACCACCGACGCCGCGCACCTGCGCCTGGCCACCGAGCTTGCCCTCTGTGCCCACTTCGCGCGCCACGCGGGTCACTTCGCCCGCAAACGAATTGAGCTGATCCACCATCGTGTTGATGGTGTTCTTCAGCTCGAGGATCTCACCTTCGACCGCCACGGTGATCTTCTTGGACAGGTCGCCCATGGCGACAGCGGTCGTCACCTCGGCGATGTTGCGCACCTGACCCGTCAGGTTCGCCGCCATCATGTTCACATTGTCGGTGAGGTCCTTCCAGGTTCCGGCCACGCCGCGCACCTGGGCTTGGCCACCGAGCTTGCCCTCGGAACCCACTTCCTTCGCGACGCGGGTCACTTCCGAAGCGAAGGAGTTGAGCTGGTCCACCATCGTGTTGATGGTGTTCTTCAGCTCCAGGATCTCGCCGCGCACCTCCACAGTGATCTTCTTGGACAGGTCGCCCATGGCGACAGCGGTCGTCACCTCGGCGATGTTGCGCACCTGACCCGTCAGGTTCGCCGCCATGAGGTTCACGTTGTCGGTAAGGTCCTTCCACGTGCCGGCAACGCCCTCCACGCGAGCTTGGCCGCCGAGCTTGCCTTCCGAACCCACTTCGCGCGCCACGCGGGTCACTTCGCCCGCGAACGAATTGAGCTGGTCCACCATCGTGTTGATGGTGTTCTTGAGCTCCAGGATCTCGCCGCGCACCTCCACGGTGATCTTCTTGGACAGGTCGCCATTCGCAACAGCGGTAGTGACTTCAGCGATGTTACGCACCTGACCGGTGAGGTTTGCGGCCATGAGGTTCACGTTGTCGGTCAGGTCCTTCCACGTGCCGGCCACGCCGCGCACCTGGGCCTGGCCACCGAGCTTGCCTTCCGAGCCCACCTCGCGTGCGACACGCGTCACTTCCGAAGCGAAGGAGTTGAGCTGGTCCACCATCGTGTTGATGGTGTTCTTCAGCTCCAGGATCTCGCCGCGCACCTCCACGGTAATCTTCTTGGACAGGTCGCCATTCGCAACAGCGGTGGTCACCTCGGCGATGTTACGCACCTGGCCCGTCAGGTTCGCCGCCATCATGTTCACGTTCTCAGTGAGGTCGCGCCAGACGCCGCCGACGCCCTCCACCTGCGCCTGGCCACCGAGCTTGCCCTCGGAGCCCACTTCCTTCGCGACGCGGGTCACTTCCGAAGCGAAAGAGTTGAGCTGATCCACCATGGTGTTGATGGTGGATTTCAACGCCAGAATTTCGCCCTTCACATCGACGGTGATCTTCTTGGACAGGTCACCCCGGGCAACGGCGGTGGTGACCTCGGCAATGTTGCGCACCTGGCCGGTCAGATTTGCGGCCATCATGTTCACGTTTTCCGTCAGGTCCTTCCAGACGCCGCCGACGCCACGCACTTCCGCCTGACCGCCGAGCTTGCCCTCGGTGCCCACTTCGCGCGCCACGCGGGTCACTTCGCCCGCGAACGAATTGAGCTGGTCCACCATCGTGTTGATGGTGTTCTTCAGCTCCAGGATCTCGCCGCGCACCTCCACGGTAATCTTCTTGGACAGGTCGCCATTCGCAACAGCGGTAGTGACTTCAGCGATGTTACGCACCTGGCCGGTGAGGTTTGCGGCCATGAGGTTTACGTTGTCGGTCAGGTCCTTCCACGTGCCGGCCACGCCCTTCACCTTGGCTTGGCCACCGAGCTTGCCTTCCGAGCCCACCTCGCGGGCCACGCGGGTCACTTCGGACGCAAAGCTTCCGAGCTGGCCCACCATCGTGTTGACGACCTTGCCGATGCGCAGGAACTCTCCACGCAGGGGGCGCCCTTCCGTTTCAAGTTCAATGGTCTGGCTGAGATCGCCCTTGGCCACGGCGCCGATCACGCGGGCCACTTCAATGGTCGGCTGAACGATGTCGCCGATCATGGAATTCACAGAAGCGATGCAATCACTCCAGCAGCCTGTCGCTCCATCGAGGCGACCACGTTCGCTAATGCGGCCTTCCTTACCCACCACCTTCGCGACGCGATCGAGCTCGCGGGCGAGGCCCTGGTTCAAATCGGCAATATCGTTGAAGGCTTCTGCAACCTCGCCATCGATCCCGGTCATGTCGGTTGGCAGGCGAACCGAAAAGTCCCCTTTCCGGAAAGCACGCAAGACTTTGAGCAGCAGCCTGGGATCAAGCTGCGATGTAGCAGATTCGATTTGTGGCATGAAGGCCCCCGTAACACCATCCGGGCAAACGGCCCGGCACCCCTTGCAGTGCGGCAAACCGACGGGTGCTCACTCCACCTCTGGACGGAAGCCGACCCTCCTTAACGTAGACTTGGGATAAAAGTTCCCAAATGCAAAGGCGCCGCCACAGGACTCTTTTCCGCAACCACGAACAAGGTTAACTGGCAACGCAAGTGATATGAAATACCAGAGAAGTGGCTGCGAGCTGTCAGCCCTGCAGCTTGAGCCCGCGGTCCCAAGGAGGGCTGGGACCGAACCGTTGTGCCAGGAAATCCACGAAGGCTCGTACCTTGGCCGGCGGATGGCGGTTGGCCGGATAAACCGCAAAAACCCCGGGCAGTTCGAGCGGCGGATAATCGAGACTCAGGGCCAGAAGCCGCCCTGCCCGCAGTTCTCCGCTGACGACGAAGGTAGGCTCATAGATAAGGCCCTGTCCTGCAACAGCAGCAGCCACGAGAGCATCACCATTGTTGACGCGAAGGTTACCCTTGATCGGGATCTTTACCCTCCCCTCTGCGTCAAACGCCCATTCGTCCGGCCCAAGAGCACGGGACAGGGTGTAGCCGAGGCAGTTGTGTTCCGTGAGATCCGCCACGGTTTTCGGCGTCCCCTTCTCTTGAAAATACGCCGGCGATCCGCAGACCGCGAGCCGGCAGGGGGCAATCCTGCGTGCGATCATGGTGGAATCCCGCAAGCGCCCAATCCGCACGGCCACATCCCATCCCTCCTCGATCAGATCGACGAAGCGGTCGTTCAATCCGAGATCGACCGTTACAGCGGGATGGAGGCGAGAGAATTCGGCCATGAGGGGTGCAACCTCCCGAAAGCCGAAGGAGAGCGGTGCATTCACCCGCAGCATGCCCTTCACCTCGACCCGCTCTGCGGAAGCCACAGCTTCCGCCTCCTCCACTTCAACGAGGATGCGCTCGGCGCTCTCAAGATAACGCCGACCTGCCTCGGTGAGGGTGAGACGCCGGGTCGTACGGTGGAGGAGCTTGACGCCAAGCCGCTCCTCAATAGCCCCGACATGCTTTGTCGCCATGGTCTGAGAGATGCCAAGCGATCTGGCAGCAGCCGATAGGCTGCCAAGAGCGGCCACTCGCACGAAAATCTGCATTCCAGTGACGCGATCAAGCATGAATTTCACTCCCCAAGGGTGAAGTCTTATCCAAGGCGCCGGGATTATCAACTCACAAGGTGAGGCATAGATGAGCCTGAACGACTCTCGGGCCCTCCCGCTCGCAGCGGGACGGTTCCCGCCTCTCTCTAAGGATTTTGCAATGCTCGTGAATGGGAAATGGTCGGCTGAATGGCACCCTGTACAGGCCAAGGATGCTAAAGGCGGCTTCGTGCGGCAGACATCGAGATTCCGCAACTGGATCACGCCAGACGGCAGCGCGGGCTCCATGGGTGAAGCCGGATTCAAGGCTGAAGCTGGGCGCTATCACCTTTATGTTGCGCTGATCTGCCCCTGGGCCTCACGCACCCTGATCGCCCGTGCGTTGAAAGGTCTGGAGAACGCCATCTCTGTTTCCATTCTCGAGCCGGCGCTGACCGACGAAGGCTGGCGTTTCGGCGACGGCGGTGGCGAAACCCGCGATAAGATCAATGGGGCGACCTACATGCACGAGATATACACAAAGGCCGATTCGACCTTCACAGGTCGCGCGACCGTGCCGGTTCTCTGGGACAAGGAACGGCAGACCATCGTGAACAATGAATCCGCCGACATCGTCCGCATATTCAACTCTGGCTTCGGCAGCCTCGCTAACGACACATACGATCTTTACCCGGAGGATCTGCGTGCCAGCATCGATGCGCTCAACGACATCATCTATCCAGGCCTGAACAATGGCGTTTACCGCGCAGGCTTTGCAACGACGCAGGCAGCATACGAAGAAGCCTTCCATCAGGTCTTCACCACGCTGGACAGGTTGGAAGGTCTTCTGTCCGATCGTGCCTTCCTCTTCGGCAGCCGTCTGACGGAAACAGATATCCGTCTCTTCGTCACCCTCATCCGCTTTGATGCGGCTTATCATGGGCTGTTCAAGTGCAACCTGCGGCGTATCGCGGATTATCCGCACCTCTCCACTTATCTCGGCCGCATGCTGGATATCCCAGGCATCGCTACTACAGTCAGCATCGACCACATCAAGAGAGGCTATTATTCGATCAAAGCTCTCAACCCGAACAGCATCGTGCCTGTCGGGCCTGAGCTGCCTTTTGCCGAAAAGCTGCAGGTCACCGCCGATAAGGCAGCGGTCTGATACGCTGGAAGCAAGTGAAACAATTGCCTGAAAAGGTTATCATGGAACTGGGCATCTACACTTTCGCCGAGAGAACGCCGAATCCCAAGACGGGTCATCTCATCAGTGCCGCACAACGCTTGCGGGATTTGATCGAGGAGATCGAGCTTGCCGATCAACTCGGCTTGGAGGTGTTCGGCGTCGGTGAACATCATCGGCCGGATTATGTGGTATCCGCTCCAGCCGTCGTTCTGGCAGCCGCCGCCGAGCGCACGAAGAACATTCGCCTGACCAGCGCCGTGACGGTGCTGAGTTCCGATGATCCCGTGCGCGTATTCCAAAGCTTCGCGACGCTTGATCTCCTATCTGGCGGACGCGCAGAGATCATGGCGGGTCGCGGCTCGTTCATCGAGTCGTTCCCGCTCTTCGGTCATGATCTGAAAGATTACGACACGCTCTTCGCAGAAAAGCTCGACCTGCTCCTGAAGATCCGAGATCAGGAGCGCGTCACCTGGTCAGGCGAACATCGTCCTCAGCTTCAAGACCAGCCCGTTTATCCGCGTCCTGTTCAGAATCCTCTGCCGATCTGGATCGCTGTAGGCGGCACACCGCAATCGGTGGTGCGCGCAGGCGTGCTTGGGCTTCCACTCGCAATCGCCATCATCGGCGGAGAGCCGGAGCGCTTCGCACCCCTCGTCTCACTCTATCGTGAAGCGGCACGGCGGGCTGGCCGTGATCCCTCGCGCCTCAAGGTCGGCATCAACACCCATGCCTATGTGGCACCCACATCGCAGCAGGCAGCTGATGAATTCTTCCCGCCCTATGCCGACGTGATGTCGAAACTCGGGCGAGAGCGCGGATGGGGACCGACGACGCGGGAACATTTTGAAGCGATGCGCTCCCCTCGTGGCGCGCTAGCCGTCGGCAGCGCACAGGAAGTCATCGATAAGATCCTTTTCCAGCATGAGATCTTCGGCCATGACCGCTACCTCGCCCAGTTCAGCGTCGGCACAATGCCTCATGGCCAGATTATGCGGAGCATTGAGCTGTTCGGAACGAAGGTCGCGCCCATTATTCGGAAAGAAGTCCAAGGCCGCCGCAAAGCCGAATAGGTCAGAGGGGGCGGACCCCGAATCCCTTCTCCAGCACTGCGTCACAACGCACAGACGCCCATCCCTGAGAATTCTCAGGGATGGCTATAGGCAGAAATCTTTTTCACATCTATATAAAAGCATTAGAATATTTCACATGGGAAAACGTGAAAATGGCTGCACGTGGCGCCTTGGACCTGATCGGCAAAACGCCTCTCCTCGAAGTAACGCACCTGGATACCGGCCCCTGCAGGCTATTCCTGAAGCTTGAGAGCGCTAATCCGAGCGGCTCCATCAAAGACCGCCCTGCCCGCGCCATGATCGAGGCCGCAGAAAAGAACGGCAGCCTGAAGCCCGGCGGTACCATCGTGGAGGCCACTGCCGGCAATACGGGCGTTGGACTCGCTTTGGTCGGTGCCAGCAAGGGCTATCGCACCCTCCTCGTCGTTCCGGACAAGATGTCCCGCGAGAAAGTGCTGCATGCGAAGGCCCTCGGCGCCGAAGTAATCATCACGCGCTCGGATGTCGGCAAGGGTCATCCCGATTACTATCAGGACCTCGCCCAGAAGATCACGAGCCAGACGCCCGGCGCCGTCTACGTCAATCAATTCGAGAACCCCGCGAACCCGGCAGCTCATGAGGCGAGCACAGGCCCTGAAATCCTTGAAGGCATGGGAGGCGATGTCGATGCCGTCGTTGTCGGCGTCGGCTCAGGCGGCACGCTGACCGGTATTGGGCGCTACCTCAAGAAGGCTTCTCCCAAGACAGCGATGATTCTTGCCGATCCTGCCGGCTCCATTCTCGCCCCGCTCGTGGAAACGGGAGAGATGACGGAGGCAGGCTCATGGGCCGTCGAAGGTATCGGCGAGGATTTCGTGCCCCCAAACTGCGACCTTTCTCTCGTGAAGAAAGCCTATTCCATCGGCGACAAGGAAAGCTTCTCCGCTGCTCGCGAATTGCTGCGTAAAGAAGGTATTCTTGCCGGTTCATCATCCGGCACATTGCTGGCCGCGGCCTTACGTTATTGCCGCGAGCAGAGCGAGCCGAAGCGCGTGGTCACGCTCGTCTGCGACACGGGCGCCAAGTACCTGTCGAAGGTGTTCAACGATGCCTTCATCGCACAGGAGGGATGGCTTGATCGTACGCCGACCGGAACTGCACGCGACGTGGTGATCAACCCCTTCGGCGAAGGCGCCACGATCTTCGTCTCCCCGAACGAGACACTTCGTTCCGCCTTTGCGCGCATGCGCTCCTCTGACATCTCGCAGCTTCCGGTGATCGAGAATCGCCGTGTTGTCGGTCTCATCGACGAGAGCGACATCCTCGACGCGCTGGTCGCAAACGAGAATGCTCCGCAGAGCGTCTTCAACAAGCCCGTGCGCGAAATCATGGTCACGCGCCTGCAGACCGTTTCTGCGCAGGCTCCCGTCAAGGAGCTTCTGCCTCTCTTCACCGTCGGTCTCGTGCCGGTCATCATGGATGGCGACAATTTCGTCGGCCTCGTCACCCGCATCGACCTCATCAACTACTTCCGGATTCAGGCTCAATGAACGACCGCAACCAACTCGCCTTCGCCACCCGCTGCATCCATGCGGGCCAGACACCGGATCCTACGACGGGCGCGGTGATGATGCCGATTTACGCGACATCGACCTTCGCGCAGGAAAGCCCCGGCATTCACAAAGGCTTCGAATACGCACGCTCGCAGAACCCGACCCGCATGGCCTTTGAGCGCTGCATTGCTGACCTCGAAGGAGGAACGGCCGCTTTCGCATTCTCCTCCGGACTCGCTGCGAGTGCGACCGTTTTGGATATGCTGGAACAGGGCTCTCACATCGTCGCATCGGACGATCTCTATGGCGGCACGCGCCGCCTCTTCGAGAAAGTACGCAAGCAATCGGCCGGACTCGATATCAGCTATGTTGATCTCGGCAATCCGGATGCCGTGAAGGCAGCCTTGCGCCCCAACACGCGCCTCGTCTGGGTTGAAACCCCCACTAACCCGCTCCTGAAGCTTGCAGACCTGGAAGCCATTGCCCAAGTCACGCGCGGCCACGGCACATGGCTGGTCGCGGACAATACATTCGCGAGTCCCTGGGTACAGCGTCCGCTGGAATTCGGTTTCGACATCGTCGTGCATTCTACGACCAAGTACCTGAACGGCCATTCCGATATGGTGGGCGGTGTCGTGATCGTAGGCCAGAACCAGGAAGCTCGCGAGAAGATCGCATTCCTTCAGAATGCCGTCGGCTCGATCTCCGGCCCCTTCGACAGTTTCCTGGCGCTGCGTGGTTTGAAAACCTTGTCTCTTCGCATGGAGCGGCACTGCACATCGGCTCTGAAGATTGCAGAGTTTCTTGAGGCGCACCCGCAGGTGGATAGTGTGATCTATCCGGGCCTAGCCTCCCATCCACAGCATGAACTGGCAAAGCGCCAGATGCGGGGCTTCGGCGGCATTATCACGGCTCGCATCAAAGGTGGACTCGATGGCGCAACGCGCTTCCTGGAGCGCTGCCAGCTCTTTACACTTGCGGAGAGTCTTGGTGGCGTGGAGAGCCTGATCGAGCATCCGGCCATCATGACCCATGCTTCCGTTCCGCCGCATGTGCGCGCAGAACTCGGGATCGACGACGGATTGGTGCGCCTCTCTGTCGGCATCGAAGATGCCGACGATCTGATCCAGGATCTACGCTCGGCTCTTGCTTAATTGGAATAAATCCCTGAAGCGGCTCGAGAACTCGGCCCTTCCTACTCTTAAGGCAGCTTCGATGCGATCCTCTTGATCGTGACTTTGAGCAGGGTCATCACTGCCTCCGTGGTGAGATCAATCATCACGGAGGCAGTGTCCCGGCTCTTCCGGAGCCGACCAAGCGCACGCGGCCATATCAGGTGAGGTTGCGCCGAGCGCATCAGGCAGAACTTGTCATTTGTGATGAGAGTGTTGAGCGGACCTCTTCGGATCGACCACGCGCTTTCGCTGTCTCATGAGCACTTACGAACACTTACCTCAAATCCTCGTCGATCTGCATATCGTTGCGTTGGCCCATATGATGCTGCGGCAGGCTACAGATTGTGCGACGTTTCGCCCTAGCGTTCGGACTCGCCTGTCGTCTCCGAGGATTTGAATGCGCCAATATGCGTTCTACAGGCAATATTCTCGAGAGAACTTCTCTAGCTTCGCGCTCCGGATATTCAGGGAAGAATTTCGACCGAGCGGCAGAGAATCGGCTCTCGTGAAGGCTTTGTTTCACAACTCCATTCACGCAGCAGGCATCATCTCGAATGTGTGGCTCGCCCTGCTTTGACCACATTCAGCATTAGGTTGCACTGCTCCTACCTCCGGCCTGATTCATCCGATTAGGCTGAAAATCCAAGTAAGCGTCGCACCGCTGCCGCCACCTGCGCTCCTCACTTTTTCGGAGAAGAAGGTGTCTGTTCGGAGCGATCAACGATGATCACTCTCCTGCGACCATCACATAAAAGGACTAAATTTTTATGAGCACCATTACATTGACTGGAGATTACGCCTACAGCCCCTACAAGGTGACCAATCTCGCTAGCAACACTACCATCGACGCGACAAGCGCCTCGTGGATCGTGGCTAACCAAGGCAGCAAGACCAACACCTATCCGTTCCAAGTTGTAGGCGCGGGAACGGGTCTCACTGTGCTCGGCGGCCATATCAACGGTGAGGTGTCACAGACTGGCGACTGGAGAGAGACTTACATCAACTCCGCCGCCGTGCGCTTTGCCGATACCCCGGGCGCCGTGATCAAGAACTGGTGGATTGACAAGCCGTGGGACGGCATCCGCCCGAACGGCTCCTCGCAGAACTTCCTGATTGAGGACGTCTATATCTCGAATGCTCGAGATGACGCGATCGAGAACGACGACGCACTCACCGGCACTGTCCGCGATAGCCTGTTTGACGGTGTCTTCTCCGGCATATCGACCAGCGACGGCGACTTCAACGGCTCGACCAATACGATGACCATGGATGGCATGCTTCTGCGCATGAAGTCCTACTCGTATGAGGGCGAGATGACTCACGGCTCGCCGTTCAAGCTGGAATACAACTCGAACACTGGCGGTTCCGAGACTAACCCGCATCTGAAGTTCGTGAACAATGTCGTGGCGATTGAGGACATCAACCACATCGGCATGGGCCGATTGGAGCATGCTTGGGAGCGCATGACGGACGACTCCACAGGCAATTATTATCTGAACCTGTCCGATACGCCGTTCCCGGAAGACTATCCACTGCCGACGAAGGGCTGGACGGTCCTGCAGGGGCAAGCCGCACGGGATTACTGGAATAAAGCCAAGTCCGCATGGCTGGACGCCCATGACGGCACCTCGACACAGGCCCCGACCGACACAACTCCGACCACAAGCGAGCCGACCACAACCGAGCCGACGCCCACGCAACCGGTGCCGAGTGATTCGACCGCGATCAATGGTACCTCCAGCTCCGACAAGCTCGTTGGCACCAGCAGCGGTGAAACCATCGACGCTCTCGCAGGGAATGATACCCTCTGGGGCAAGGGTGGAGCGGATATCCTGAAGGGAGGCAGCGGCAAGGACATCTTTGTCTTCGATACAGCACCCGGCAACGGCAATATCGATACCATCACTGATTTCAATGTTGCTGACGACACCATCTATCTGGACAACGCCATCTTCACCAAACTTGGTTCCGGCTCCATGTCGAGTCCCAAGAAGATCTCGTCAGGCTATTTCGAGATCGACGACAGGGCTGAGGAGAGCAACGATTTCCTGCTCTACAACAAGCAGACCGGATCGCTGATGTACGATGCCGATGCAAATAATTCAGGAGCACCGGTTGAGATTGCTAAACTCGCCGCAGGCCTGAGCCTGACCAGTTCCGACATCTATATCATCTAAGGCAATCACGTCTCGGAGCGGTCCCGAATCATATCGGGACCGCTTTTTTGTAAGCGGGTTTGGAGCGTCGTGGGCAGGTTAACCATTTTGTGTCGGTGAGTATCTTAGCTGGCCTTGCAACTCAGTTTTCCTGCTCGGGCACAGCGGCTCCCTAGGTCCGGAGGTACGCTTGTCGGGCAATCTCCATACGTATGTACCTGAACTGGCGAAACATGACTGTTCTGGACCAGCCTCTCTGCGGACGGACACACTCAGAACAGGAAATCCGTACTCGTAAGGGATGCAACCGAAATATTCCATACGTTGATAGTCTGGCCGGAAACCTGAATCCGAGCATCATCAACCAAGCCGTCACGGTCCAGGTCCATCTGTGTTATGACGAGATTCTGGAAGCTCAGTCCGGCATCTAGGGCGAATTTATCGCGCCCGTCTTGATAATCAGTGACTGTATCGACGCCGAATGCGCCTGTGAAAACAAACACGTCGTTTCCTGCGCCGCCGGTGAGTCTGTCATTACCGCCTTGCCCACCATTTAGGCGGTCATCGCCGCCATAGCCCAAGATCACGTCATCACCGGAACCGCCGCTCAGACCTGTGTCCGCCGTCGTAGTGCCTATAAGCGTAACACCGGCTTGAACTACTGTGTTCCCGGCTTGATCTGTGGCTACCGTTGTTATTCCCCGGACAACATCCTTGAGCCACACGGACTTTGCCGACCAAGTGCCATCACTGTTGGCAACACTGCTCGCCAATAGCGTTTGCCCCTCGTAGACTTGCACTATACTGCCTGCCTCAGCCGTTCCGCTGAATGTGGTACCGTCCGCCGCTCTCAAGGCAGCGGTCGTCACAGGCAAGGGAGCGCTTGTGCTGTCAGGGCTGATTGTGATCGCGTATGGGCTGGAGGCTGGACCCAGATTGCCTGCTCCATCTGTTGCCGTCGCGGTGAAGCTGTGGCTCCCTTCGGCAAGAGCAGCCGTTGTGAAAATGAATGTGCCGGCCGTTGCTGTTTCCGTCGCTGTGCCGAGCAAGGTCATGCCGTCATAGATCCTAACCGTCGATCCCGCCTCGGCGGCGATCGTCAGGGTCGGCGTAGTATCGTCGCTGCTGCCTCCATTTGCCACTGGGCCGGTCACGGGCGCTATGTCGTCGTTGACCACCGTAATCGTTGGCGCACTCGGTGGCGTCGTATCCGTGGGCAAGGTGCCAGATTTGAGATGGGCCACGGCTGTTTGCCACCACCCTGCATCGACATACTCATTCGAGATCCAAAATGAGGATGGATCGTTAGGATCGACAATTGCCGAGGAGTAGTCACCCCACCGCTGAACGCTGGCTCCGTTACCTGTGTCGAAATATCCGGTGCTCGCCTTGTACAGGACAGGAGCGCTCCACGGCTGTGCGGAAGAGAGATCCTCGCTGTATACATAATAACAGGCGGGATACATATCCGGACCAGACGCCGTGAAGTTGATAACGGCCGCCCCGGCCTCGTTGACTGCGATCGAGCCGTTGAATGTTGCAACGCCGTCACCGATCGACGCGCCAGATATGTCACCCTGTGCTGCGAGGACAGGTGCGTCGGGATTTCTTGCGTCGATCTTGAACCAGTGTACCAGTGGCACGCTCGAGCCCGGCGGCTTCAACTCGCACACGCCATATACAAACCCGTTGATGTACTGAATGTCCCAAGGACGCTTGTCGCCGGCGTCTAACAGGAGGCTCGTGCCCATCTGCTGGGCCGTATAGGCACCACCTTGATCAATCTTGCCCAAGGATATGATTTTGGTGGCGCCGAAGGTTTTTGTGACTTCGTCATAAGCTTGAAGCGCGACGACAATATTGCCGCCACCGGAATTGTAGGTTGAAGCAAGATAAGTGGTGTTAGTTCCATCGGCAGCGACATTGGAAATGCCCTGTTTGGGGCTTGTCACTTGAGAGGAAATGACCGTCAGCTCGCCTCCATTATAGATCCCGCCCCCTGGCCCGGTCGTAGTACCGATTACGAAGCAGCTGGTTCCTTGGTACCCGGATCCCGAGACATTGTACTGAGGCGCCGTGATGTAGATGTTTGATCCATCCACCGACAGCATTGGCCGGTCCGCCGAAGTTATTTGGCCGTTGATTGAAAGCCACGTGTCCAACGAGGAAAAATACCAGCCATCGCTCGGATTAGAAGTCTTGGAAACGGCAATGTTGATCGTGCTTACGCCTGTTTCGCGAGAGATGTTGCATGTCGTAACAATATATCTGTCGTTGACGCTGTCGTACACGCATTTCGGATCAAATAAGCTCGTGGTTGCGGCAGAACCAAGCGGCTTGAAGAACTGATAGAGCGATACTGTAGTCGCTCCGCCGCCCGACAGATCCGTCCAACAGATCTGCTTGCCCTCAGTCATAACAATATAGTTGTCTCCGACCGCAAGACCGTTGTCTGGGTTGGACGATGAATTCGAGATTCCTGAAAATGAGGTGTCGATCAGCATGGCTACCTCATAAGTGCTATACAACTTCTAAATTGCTTTTAGGCGTGCAAGCTGCGCATGCTGAAGTATTCTTGTGTGCGATATGCTACCTAATCAAGCATTTGATCGCATATTCTAGCATGGCTCGATATCTACGTCAGTGGCCATAGGAGGTAGAACTCACCACGGAACGATATTATCTCTATCGACTTGGGCCACTTCTGCGCGGATTCAGAGGACGAGGCATTCGGTTTGAGCGGGTGACGAACGACTCGTGTCAGCCGGTGTCTCGCAGTTGTTGGCAAGGCTCCACGGATGCTTGGAGGCGGGCATATCTGCACCCGCCTCTACATGCTCCAAACTAGTATGCCGAGCGCATCGTCCAGATCCTCTCGCGCGAATAGGCGTATGCACCACCATTCCACACATTGGATGCCCGTATCGTCGACCTTGGATAGGCCTCCGCGAGCAGGCACAAGATCCAATCACTAAGTCGGTGCACATTGGTATGCAGCGCTTTGGGGTGAGTTAAAGCTGAGCAATGAGCTGGGTAGAACTGATCCACACGGCTGCTTCCTATGCCCTCGTAGCCATCTCGCTTTATGTCATCGGAGCAGTTAGAGGCGCTGGGGAACGCAGGTCGCTCCAGCAGGGACAGGTCGGAATGACTCGCGCACATTGAACGGAAACACATCGAATTCAGCG
Source organism: Microvirga medicaginis (assembly GCF_052658925.1). NCBI lineage: Bacteria > Pseudomonadati > Pseudomonadota > Alphaproteobacteria > Hyphomicrobiales > Methylobacteriaceae > Microvirga > Microvirga medicaginis. The sequence continues at coordinate 205,821 of NZ_JBQWEL010000009.1, forward strand.
GCGGGCGTGCCGAATGGGATTGCGCCGATGTCTCGCGAGGAGCGGCTATCCGGCAAGGCGAAGGCCGGAATGGGGTCGATCACTATGCCCGCGCCGATAGCCGGACTCTGCGCGCATAGCATGAAATCAGTGATGGTAAGGACTTCGCTCTCCGGCTCAAGTTGCCAGACAGTACTGGCAGAATCCGCGATTTTCAAATTGAGGCCAGCCAGCCGTGGATCAGTTCCACGGCCCGGAACATCGCCGATCCCATGCGCCTCGATACCCTTAATCCGACTGAGTTGTCGGATCGTATTCGCGTTCCATGCGAGAGGAAGCCCGTCGTTCGGATTGATCTTCCAATACAAATTGCCGTCGACCACCTGGCCTTCGCCGAGGCGGTATCTTCCATTGGTCGGGCCATTGACGGTCATAATAATATTATTCGCAATTCTCGAATTTTCCGGATCCTTCGGTGTGATGTTGACTCCTCGGCCTGTGCTTCCAAGAAGTAGAAGCGTATTGTGATAAATATGCACGTTGCGCGTCATGAAGCGTGTGCCGTCGCTGTTCTTGAACATCTCAAGAAAGCCGAACTTCTGCCCCTTGTCCCAGGCATTGATGCCGGGCGCCCGACTCACGGGGGGATTGCGCAGGAGCGACACCACATTGCGGTAAAACAGAAGGGGCCCGTCGAAGCGGGGGGTATCCTGTCCGGGCGCCAGGGCGGTCAGGCAATTCGCAATGTAGTTGTCGTGGATCGACACCAGTCCGACATTCACCGACCCTTCAATCTCAAAGGCATCGTCGCCACAGTTCTCGAGCCGATTATGATGAACGAAGATCCTGTCCTCATTGGTATTCGTGCTCACCAGATCCTGACCCGACCCGCGGATATGATTGTAGGAAATGTCCCAGTTGTGGGCTCCAGCGTGAAGGTCAATCGCGGTCACGCGCATGAGCAGGGCGGGAAAGGGCGCATTCTTCATGTCGCTCCAGAAGATCCAGTATGGATTGTCGCCATAGATCCGCGAGCGTGTGATTGTCACGTTGTGCACGTTTTCTGCTTCGGCAGTGATTCCTTTCGCGCCATTCCAGACGGTGAGCCCTTCGAAGCGGATATCATGCACGCTTGCGGAAATCTGAATGGTGCGGGTGGCCTGATTAACAGTGAGATCCTTGAAGGTGAGGTACGACCCTGCGACCTCCAGAGTGACACGCGCCATAGATAAAAGAATTGAATAGCGCCGTGGGTCTGGAAAATCGCTAGGGAACACTGGGCCGTAGCGCGCTTCCGCCGCCTTGAGGTCGCTTGTCTTGGCAAGTCTGATATGGATGCGCTCGTCAGAAGAGTCGTAGTAAACGCCCGGACCTGCATAGATGGGAGCCGCCTCGTCCATATATGCGTCGCTTGAGGCGCGAAAATGCTCTGCGCCTTTGTAGGGCACAAGCAGCACACGTTCATTTTCATATCCAGCGATCCCACTGATATATGCGAAAGGTGTGTCGCCCGCCGGAAAGCGGCGAACAGACCTGAACTCGCCGAGATCTCGGTTCACGGGCTCCCAGTCTGCGTTCCCAGGCTCGCGGAATTCGCTCGGGCCTGAATCGATCGTGACATTCTCATTAGGGTAGGAGCGGACCGTGATGGGCGCCTCCTGGGTTCCGTTCGTCGTCACACGCACTGTCTCGAAGTAGGTACCGCCACGAATGAAGAGCACATCGCCGGGCTTCAGCCTCCCAACGGCGTAATTGATGGTTCTGAATGGAGCATCCAGACTTCCAGACTGCGCATTATTGCCTGTGGTGGACACATAATAATCGGTGGCGCCCACCGGTGTCGCCGCAAGCAGCGCGAGGAGTATCAGAAAGCCCAAGGGCATGGCTACAAAGTGGCGTTGATGGGCGACCATCTCACACTCCGTGATACTGCTTGTACCATTGGACGAAGCGGTTGACGCCGTCCTCGAGGGATGTTGAAGGCGCAAAGCCGACGTCGCGGCGCAGGTCCGTCACGTCCGCCCGCGTCTCGAGCACGTCGCCCGGCGGCAGCGCCACCTCCACGCGCTGGGCCTTCCGGCCCAGGGCGGCC